>JAQVQL010000199.1 GCA_028701595.1 Herbinix sp. | reverse complement strand
TTTATCAATAAGACTTAATTCCGACAACATTTGAATTGTCCGATAAACAGTTGCCAAACCAATATCCGGGTATTCTTTTCTGACACAATCATAAAGTTCCTCTGCTGTCATGTGTTTCCCCGGCCGATTGTTCAACACTTCCAATATCGCAATTCTTTGACTTGTTACCTTAAGCCCGTTCGTCCTAAGTAAAACCTTGAACTTTTCTTGATCATTCGGCATTTTATCACCAATCTCTTCATCTAATTTATATCAATGCATTTAATAAAGTTCTATATCGTCAATTAATTCACTAAAAATCTCTGATGCCATGGCTAACTCCATGTCATCCTCTACAATACTATATACTGCCTCTTCGTCTGTGTCCTCTGAGACATCCTTAAGAATAAGGGCTTTGTCTTCATCCTCATCCTCGTCAGTTATTGACACTAAAAGATAATCCACGCCTCCAAGCCTGGTCTGTTCTATTACCTGAAATACAACTTCTTCATTATCATCTGTAATAAAAGTTATTTCATCCGGTCTGTTATCCATAAATTTCTCATATCCTTCCAAATAATCCGTCTAACTGGATTCCTATTCATTTTTATTCTTATTAGTGGCAATGTATAGTTTGTCCAAGTACCCCTGAAGAATAAATACTGCGGCAATCTTATCAATAATTGGCGCCTTCTGCTTGTAATTTAATCCACCCTCTGAAAGAACCTGATTAGCTGCTACTGTAGTCAGCCTTTCATCCCATAGAGTTACTTTCAGATTCGTCCTCTTTCGAAGCATATCTGCAAATTCATCTGATTTTATTGCTCTATCTCCAATTGAATTGTTCATATGCTTAGGGTAACCAACAACAATCTCGGTTACCTCGTATTCTTCTATTAGTTCATCGATTCTAGCCAGAGTTCTCCTCAGCTTAGTTTCAAGTTTTCTATGAATGACCTCTATTCCTTGAGCAGTCAATAGAAGCGGATCGCTTATTGCTACTCCTACAGTTACGGAACCATAGTCAAGTCCCATGATTCTCATATGGTTTTCTCCTTAATTCAAATACTGCCTAATTAAATGCAGTGTCAATATAGAATTTTAACAACTCTTCTACAATCTCATCCCGTTCCACCTTCATAATCAAGCTTCTGGCCCCTTTATGACTTGTTATGTATGTCGGGTCCCCCGACATTACATATCCTACAATCTGGTTTACCGGATTATACCCCTTTTCCGTTAATGCAGAATATACTTGATGTATTACCTCGGACACAACTGCTTCCGTATCCTTCTGTACTTTAAAATACTGAGTATTGTTAACCTTTCGCATTGATTCACTTCCTTCCCCCATTAGGGCTACCGATCCTGTTAACCTAAAAATACATTATTACTTACTATATTAATATATATATGACAAAAATACAATTACATTATTTTTTGCATAGTAATATATCATCCGTTAAGGGCTTATCTATCTTTAAGTTTATAATCTCATTAATCTGATTAGTGTTGTCGACAGCCATAGTAGCAAGCTTTAGATATCTTTCATTATGTCCTATCTGATATAGCTTTCCTTCAATCCTTACTTCTTCTTCAATAAGTACTTTCTCTATTCTACCCATAAACAATGCCATATAATCCTTAGACATTTTCTTAGCAACAGAGGCTAAGGCATCACTTCTCCGATGCTTTATCTCCTCAGGAACTTGATTATCCATCTTGGCAGCCTTAGTACCTGCTCTCTTAGAATACTTAAATACATGGATATCCGAAAAACCTATTCTTTCTACAAATTCAATAGTTTCATTAAACTCTTTATCAGTTTCACCTGGAAATCCAACAATCACATCTGTTGTAAAAGCCGGCTCCTCAAAGTATTCTCTAAGTAGGAGAACCTTATCTTCATATTCTGATGAGGTATACTTGCGGTTCATACGATTTAGTACCGTATTACTACCACTTTGTAAGGATAAATGAAAATGTGGACAAAACTGCTTTATACCCGCAATCCTCTTCACAAATTCCTCTGTTATAATTCGTGGTTCCAGGGATCCAAGTCTGATTCTCTCTATACCGGGTATTTCCCCTATAGCTTTAATTAATGAAGCCAAGGGCATAACCTTATACACATCGTCTATATTGTCTAATCTATCTGTACCATATGATGAAATATGGATTCCTGTCAATACAATTTCCTTATAGCCTAGATAGGATAGCTTAGAAATCTCTTCAAGAATATCCTTCTCATCTCTGCTTCTTACTCTGCCTCTGACGTAGGGAATTATGCAATATGAGCAGAATCTATTACATCCATCCTGTATCTTAATAAATGCCCTGGTCTTCTCCATGGTTGATAAAACAGACATCTTCTCGAAATCTCTTTCAGCTCCGATATCTACTACCATATTAGCATTAATATCATTTTGCTTTCTGTAGCCTTCTACAAGCTTAACTATCTCCGATTTCCTGTTATTTCCTACTACCAAATCAACACTGCTGTCCTTAAGTAAGTCCTCTTCTGCTGCCTGTACATAGCAACCAACTGCAATAATTATCGCATCTGGATTTCTTTTCTTTGCCTGATGAAGCATCTGGCGAGATTTTCTATCTGCAATATTTGTAACCGTACAGGTATTTACAACATATACATCGGCAAGTTCCTTAAAACTCACAAGCCTGTATCCTGCTGATTCAAACATTCCTCTTATTGCCTCTGTTTCATAGGAATTCACCTTACAGCCGAGAGTCAAAAATGCAGCCGTTCTATCCATTTCTTTAATTCCTTTCCTGTCCCGTACCAGGTACCGACCTTTTCCGACCTTTTTTGTAGCTGGTACCGTTATTCATACAACTTTTCCTTATTTTTTTATGTACTTTGTATATTGACTTTTAAAATGTTAAAATATAGTATATATATATACTGATATAAAGGAGGAATTGTTACTATGAAGAAAGTAAAGATATCTTTAAATTCAATTGATAAGGTAAAAGCTTTCGTTAATGATGTTACAAAATTTGATACTGATTTTGACTTGGTTTCAGGCCGATATGTTATAGATGCTAAGTCCATAATGGGTATATTTAGTCTTGATTTATCCAAGACTATCGACTTAAACATCCATGGCGATGAGAATATCGAGCAGGTTCTTTCAGTTCTGAAACCATATATTGTCGACTAATCAAAGAAATCACTAAAATTATCAAAATTAATAAGTATTACCCATGAGCTACCGAAAGGTAGCTCATTTTTCAATCAATATTAATTATCTCTGCAGTCTTTATTGCTATGTCTACCATCTCATCTATACTTTCCTCCAGCCTTTTCTCAGAATTGCGTATTCTCTTAAGGTTGGGCTTAGTAACCGGATGCTTTGCCACAAATATTGTACAACAATCCTCGAATGGCAAAATTGATGTTTCATAGGTATCTATTTTCTTAGCGATATCTACTATATCCTTCTTATCAAATGCAACCAGCGGTCTAAATACAGGCATAGAACACACCTCGTTGGTTGATGCTAAGCTATGCATAGTCTGACTGGCTACTTGTCCTATGCTTTCGCCAGTAACAAGACCCAGACAATTCTCTTCTTCAGCAAACTTCTCCGCTATTCGCATCATATATCTACGCATTATAATCGTAAGCTCATCATGGGGACATTTTTCATATATATAAAGCTGTATATCTGTAAAATTCACCACAAAAAGCTTTATCCTACCGGTATACTTTGATATCGTCTTTGCTAAATCTACTACCTTCTGTTTAGCCCTTTCGCTTGTATACGGGGGTGCATGAAAATAAACCGCGTTCATGGAGACACCACGTTTTGAAACCATATATCCTGCCACAGGACTGTCTATTCCACCGGATAACAAAAGCATGGCCTTTCCATTGGTTCCCACGGGCATACCACCGAGGCCCGGAATAATAATTGAATATACATACGCCTTCGAACGAACCTCAACCGTAATATAAACGTCGGGCTCGTGAACATCTACCTTTAGCTCGGGAAATCTCTTGAGCAAATACGCACCCATCTCCCTACAGATTTCAGGAGAAGTTATGGGATAATTCTTATTGGCACGTTTTGCCATAACCTTAAATGTAATATCTTTATCGGGATACATGGTATCCACATAATCTCCAACACTTTGAGTTAATGACTCCCAATCGAATTTATCAATCACCGCAACAGGGCATATGGATGATATGCCAAACACCCTTTGTAATGCCTCTACTGTCTCTTCATAGTCATAGCTTTCGGGACATTCTACAAATACCCTTCCTCGCTCCTTGTATACATTGTATACACCCAGAGGCTTTAGTACTTCGGCAATTCTATCACGAAGTGCATTCTCGAATATATAGCGGTTATTACCCTTTAATCCAATTTCTGCGTATTTTATTAAAAATGCTTTAAACATTTCATACCTTAACCTTTCACATTATTTATCTTCTTGTAAATCTTCTTAAGCTCGGCAGTATATCCTTAATCTGCTCTAGAGCATATTCTATCTCTTCCTTGGTAGTCATATCAGATAAGGAAACTCGCAATGTAGAATCCATTAATTCCTTAGGAATTCCGATTGCAGTAAGAGTAGCACTGGGCTTGGGGTGATGGGAGCTACACGCCGAACCGGAGGATATATATACCCCACGTTCTTCCAAAGCATGCAATAGCACTTCGCTTCTAACCCCT
>JAQVQL010000019.1 GCA_028701595.1 Herbinix sp. | reverse complement strand
ACTTAAAAAAAGCCTTGGCAAAATCATATGCAAGATATGTTTTACCTACG
This sequence comes from Herbinix sp., assembly GCA_028701595.1. Lineage (GTDB taxonomy): Bacteria > Bacillota > Clostridia > Lachnospirales > Lachnospiraceae > Mobilitalea. The sequence goes on along the minus strand of JAQVQL010000019.1, from coordinate 18,547 downwards.
CCTTTTGCACCGGTTAAAAGTACCGGCCTAACATCTGATGTTTGATTCCATTTTATTAAGCTATCTATTGCCGTTCTTTTCAATTGGATTTCCCCTTAAAGTTTTCTTAGTTTTGTAAGTAAATCCGTAAAATAAACAGGTAAAGGAGCGCTAAACTCCATATATTCCTTAGTTCTGGGGTGGATTAAGCCAAGTACCCCCGCATGAAGTGCTTGCCCCTCAAGATGAAAGGGGTTTTTGTCGGGTCCATATACGGTGTCTCCAAGTATTGGATGATTTATGCTTGACAAATGCACACGAATTTGATGGGTTCGGCCTGTTTCGAGTTCACATTCTACATAGGCGTATTTGCCACTAAGGTTTTCTAACAATTTATAATTTGTTGCAGCCTTTCTACCGTTTATGACACCAGCAGCCATTTTTTTTCTATCTCTGGGGTGCCTTCCTATGGTGGTCTCTACTCTTCCGCTATCTGTCTTAAAGGCATTATATACAATTGCCTGATACCTTCTAGTGATTGAATGAGCTTTAAGTTGTTCAGCAATATATCTATGAGCAGTATCGTTCTTGCAGGCTACCAGTACCCCAGTGGTGTCTCTGTCGATACGATGGACTATACCTGGCCTTAAGACACCATTTATACCTGACAAATTGTCCTTACAATGATATAGTAATGCATTCACTAATGTTCCAGATTCATGGCCGGGAGCGGGATGAACCACAAGGCCTTTATGCTTATTTATAACAATGATGTCTGAATCCTCGTAGATTATATCCACTGGAATGTCTTCAGGAGCTATTTGCGCTTCTTTTAGCTCAGGAAGGGACAAAGTCACAGATTGACCCGAAAGGACTCTGAAATTGGATTTTACAGCCTTCCCGTCTACCAATACCCTATCTTCTCCTATTAATTTCTGAATATAGGATCTAGACATATCATCCAATTGAGTTGCAAGGTACTTATCAATCCTTAGCTTATCATATTCTTCATCTACCAAAAGCTCTATAATTTGTTCCTGATCCGATGCCTTCGTAAGGTCATCATCCATTGGAATCATCATTTTGATTATTCTCCTCGTTATCCTTTAGCTGTTCCCTCTTGCGATCTTTTTTAAATATATTATCAATAAAATCATAATCCTCTTCCTTGTAATAGAAAATACCTAGTATTAGCAATAATATACTGGACAAAGTAAGATAATTATCTGCTATATTAAAAATAGGAAAGTCAATCAATTCAATATATACAAAATCGACCACGTACTTTAGTGTAATACGGTCTATTATGTTTCCAATTGCTCCTGCCATGATAAAGACCCATATTATCTGAATCGGTAGAAATCTTCTTTTTTGTGGTATCTTAAAATATATAAATAGCAAAATAAAAAAAAGGACGATAGATCCAACGGTTAATAATACTGTCTTACCAGTCATAATACCCCAGACTGCACCGGTATTCTCATGATATTGTAGCTTTAGGACACCAGGTATAATACTAATGGGGCCATCCTCCTGCAAGGCTGTACGTGCCCAATATTTTGTTATCTGGTCAATAGTTATCAATAAAAAAAAGTAAATCAAATGTCTTAATCGTTGTTTCATATATCTTCTACCAGCCTTTCTCATATGCACTTATTTCAATATAAATCTTATAGCATTAAGCATTTCCTCTTTTGAAACTGTGGTATCTATAAATGCATCTCCTATTTTTTTTATTAGGATAAATTTAATTGTATCGGATTGCATCTTTTTATCTAGCTTTGTAACAGCATAAATCTGTTCATCAGATAAACCACTAACTGAAATCGGAAGATCATATTCTTTAATAGAGATTGTGATTTCTTCAAGTAATTCATCGCTTATATAACCACGCTTATTAGAAATATAAGCAGCGGCTACCATACCGATAGATATACATTCGCCATGAAGAAGATTAAATTCCATTAACTTCTCTATAGCATGGCCTATGGTGTGTCCATAGTTAAGAAGCGCTCGGACGGATTGCTCTTTAGGATCCGCCTCCACAACATTTTTCTTGATTATACAGCTATTAATAATCATTTGCTTAAGGGTCTCATAATCCAAGGATTTAATATTATTTATGTTCTTACATAACCAGCTATAATAATCAGAATCCTTAATAAGCCCATGTTTTATTATTTCACTCATTCCTGCAGAAAACTCTCTTTTAGGAAGGGTGTTTAATGTCGAGAGATTCATATATACGAGCTTGGGTTGATGAAAAGCACCAACCATATTCTTGTATGCCATAAAGTCTACGCCGGTTTTTCCACCGATGCTTGAATCTGCCATGGCTAGCAAGGTTGTAGGAAGCTGAATAAACTCTATACCTCTTAGATAGGTAGCGGCAATAAATCCAGCCAGGTCCCCTGTTACACCTCCACCAAGGGCGATTATAATGTCATTTCTATCAAACTTATTATCAATCAATCTACCATAAACCAGCTTTACTGTATCAAGATTTTTACTGCCTTCACCGGCTTCGAAGGTTATGCTCTTAACACTACTAGCAATAGGTCTAAGAATATTAAGACATTCATTTAAATATAACTTTCCCACATTACTATCAGAGATTATCATAAAACGTTTGTTCTGCAGCTTAAGTTCAGATATGGCTTTACCGAGTCCTGTAAAATCCCTATCAAAAATAATTGAGTATGCTGGCTTACCTTCATAATTTACATTAATTTTATCCTTATACATAAAAATTGCATAACCTCATCCAATAACCTTAAGACGAGGTTATGCGTCCTCCTTAAATATATGTAATTTAAATTTCTTCGTCCTCTATGGCAATAAACTCAAAAGCGCCCGTTTTTTCATCTTTAGGCACATCCTCTTTCACTTCCTTATCAGAATTATCTAAGGCAATAGGCTCAGGCTGTGTCTCATTACTTTCATTATAAGAAAAGTCTAAGGTATTTATCTGGAAGCTTCTACTAGAAAGAAGCTCCATCTGGGCATTTAAGAGATTCTTAAAATGCACTTTAAATAAATCATACTGTTTTAATAAGTTAAGTGTTTTATGCTCAAGCATCTCAGACTGCTTTAATGCATTTGATTTTATCATCTTGGCATTGGCCTTGGCTTCCAGCTCTATGGCTTCAGCTTCCTTATGTGCACTATCCTTTATATCTTGTGCTGTCTTTTCGGCTATTACAAGAGCCTTCTGAAGAGTCTTTTCGATAGATTTATAATAGCCTATGCTATCGGAAAGATCCTTAACTTTCTTATTCAAGCCTTCATTTTCATTAAGAAGCTTCTCGTAATCCTCTGATACCTCTTGGATAAACTGCTCTACTTCCTTTTTGTCATATCCTAAACCACTTTTGTATGTTTTTTCCCTTATTTCAGATGGGGTCAGCATCAATTTACCTCCTATTTATTCATAAAGTAATATCTTTACTGATAATCTTCCCTTTTTAGTCCGATTAGCTTCACCGCCGTATATAAATTTACCGTATCCACGGACAGAAATAATATCATTTTCCTTCAGTATATAGCTATTTGATAATATGTTCTTACTGTTAACGAAAACCTTACCTCCTGCAATAAGTCCTGAGAGATTACTCCTTGAACCTTTAAAGGCAATGGATAAGATACTATCTAATCTTACAGAGGTTACTGTTCCAGTAATGGGCTTCAAATTCGGTTTATATACAAAATCACGATTTTCGATTAGTGAAGCGCTTACTACCGTATGTTTAATCCGGGATAGCTCGTTAGTAATAAAGTCTTGTATTGAAGTGCTGCAAAATAGATAGCTCTCGTTGTTGTCTAATATAATATCTCCGACTTTGCTTCTATCGATACCAAGATTTAGTACCGCTCCAAGTATATCACGATGACTAAGCTTGTCTGAATATTTAGAGTTTTGTGGTTTTATATGAAGACATGAAATAGGAAATAATATATCATCTTCTTTATTAATCGTCAAATCACCGCAAAAACAAAGTATTTTCCTTTCGGCTTCATCAAAACCTCCATAGGAAAAATACTTTATCCTTTGTAATTCGTTTTTTGTTCTTATAAATAAATCCTGCTCATGTAAATTCAAGAAATCCGTAAATAACAAACATTCCCGTACTTCGGCCATGCTAGCCAAATCATTAAATCTTCTTAGCAACATTTGCTCTTGCTTAACTATATTGTCCATTGTAATCCTTGTCTAGAATTTTGAATTGAAGGTTGGAGGATCAAAATTTTCATCTCTTATCATATCCAGATAATCTCCGGATATATCCACTGTATCAGGAGACACAATAAATATACAAGAGGAAATACGATGTAGTCTTCCATTGATTGCATACACAGATCCAGATATGAAATCCATCGTTCTCTGAGCCTGCTTATCATCAAAGCCCTCAAGATTGATTACAGTTGCTCTTCCTGTCAATAGCATGTCACAGATAACTTGGGAATCTTCAAAGGAAGTAGGTTTCATAATACAGACCTCTAGGCCCTTTGGTGTTGTTCTAATAGGAACAACCTTACCTGCTGAGCTCTTTTCCACACCTCTCATCCTTTCTCTTTTATAATCACTTGTACTTTGTACCTTGGATTTTTGACGCTTTGAAGTGTCCTCAAATTCGCTATCTTCAGATTTTTTATCTAAGCGTCTGGATTTCACAGGCTCATTAAATTCCTCGTCATCCAAGTAATCATCAAAACCTTCATCCTCAGTTAATTTCATTGAATTTAAAAAATTTTTAAAAATATTAGGCATCGTATTGACACTCCTATCTATAATGACATAATAAAATTAATATGACCTAAACTTCAATTATCAAATATTAAGAATAATCTCTTTCACCGAATATGCCTGTACCAATTCGAACCATAGTAGCACCCTCTTCGACTGCCACTTCGTAGTCTCCTGACATTCCCATGGAAAGAATATTAAAACTCTCTGCGTCAAAAAATATATCTGTAAGTCCATTATCAATGTTTTTCGTTTTTATGTCAATAAATAATTGTCGCATTTTACTAAAATACTCCCTATTTTTTTCGGGATTAGTAACATAAGGTGCAATTGCCATCAATCCTCTGACTCTTATATGAGGGAGTCTGATTAATTCTATAAATAAAGGAATTAATTCATCTGTGCTAACACCGTCCTTAGTATTCTCTTTTGCTATATTTATCTGAATCAATATATCACATATAATATCCTTCTTTGAAGACTCCTGTTCTATCATATGGGCAAGACGTATAGAATCCACCGAATGAATTAAGTCTGCTTTTTCAATAACCTGCTTAACTTTATTTCGCTGTAAATGACCAATCTGATGCCATTTTATGCTATTACCATATACTTCATTCAATTCATCATGCTTTCTAACTAATTCCTGTACCTTATTCTCACCAAAATGACGCATACCCAAATTATATGCTTCCTCAATCATATGTAGAGGCATTGTTTTACTGACTGCAATTAAGGTGACATCTGAGTAGTTTCTCCCAGACCTTTCACATGCAGCTTCAATACGCGCTAATATGTCTGTAATACGTTCCTTCATCATCATACATACTCTCCCATCAAGTTATATAACAAAGCAAGACATCACCTAAATCTATATTTGCTCCTAATATATTATCTTTTGCTCTACAACCGTATTAGAATCTAAAGCTATATGATCATAAAGTGATAAACCATAGGATGTGTTCTTATCGACAATACAATAAGCTTCATTTTGATAAAGTGTTTCAATTCTTTTAAACACAGCATAACCCATATTTACATTGAAAACGCCTGTTAGCTTATCTGTTGTGGTTAGCTGATATCTATTTCCGTCTGTGGATTGTATCCATGTATTTGGAGAAAACTGATTTGTATCCACATAGCCATAAATATCATCCTGATTATATATATCGGCAGGAACAAATATTAATTTAACATCACCGGTATCCTTATCGTATTCTTCCCTAATCAAGCCCTGCTCATTACTGTTACCGCCTTCTGTGAAATATGATAAAGGAACTAGATAAAAATCCTTTGTGGTGATAGCAGACAATGGTATCTTTAACCCCTGTGCATTTTCCAGGTGAAGCTCAATATCAACAAATCTATAATCTAAATAATTTGACATATGCCTGTCCATTGTAATTTCAGCATAATATGACGAATCTAAGGGGTTAGTAAATATAGTGAATGGGGCACTTGTAACAAAACCATCATTAAGTATGGTAAAATCCACCCGGTCCTTATTTTGGAGCTTTTCATATTGCTCATTTGTTAAGGGTAAAATTATTGACCACAATTCAGAGGTTACAAGCTTGTAAACAGGTGTATTGATTGATACCATATCAGAGGTGCGAAGTGCAGTATTCTGATAGTTTTTTATATCAAACATATCCTTTGTTATTAAGTCCTTAGTAATATTTTCATAATTGTCCATATTATAAGAGACTATACCGCTGGTATTACTTCTAAAGACCTCATATGTAAATTGAAAACCGGTATCCTCTCCAATCTGCATTCCCTTTTCAATCATTGTATCATTTAGTATATCAATCATCGTACTTTCCACATCAGCCCTAAAATCATATACGTATGAAAAATCATAATCGGAATAAAGTGAATGATATTTCTTTATTTCATATTGAAACTGTTTGGAATTATCACTTGAAAGAGTCATAATATCGTCACTGCTGGTAATATAATCCATAATATTAGTGCTGTCATCTATTGAATATACAGAAGAACTTTTAGCGACTCTTGCGCCTTCCTTTTGAAAATAATAAACATAGCCGGCTTTTTCGGTTGTCACTATTTGTTCGTCTCTTAATACAAGTCCAGTAATTTGGCTATCCATGGTATTATAGCCCTCTTGAACTTCGTATATGGATATATGCTCTTTTGTAAAATAAATATAAATGTTAATTGTAATATAGATGAAAAGAATAAGGAATATTATTATGCCTATATTTATAGTCCTACGTCTTTTAAATTTTACTACTCTAGTATTTTTACTCAAGCCTTATATCGCCTCCATTTACGAACATAACTCCCATTAAGCTATATTATACTGAATAAAACTAACCGTTACAAGTAATATATTTCTATTAGTACATGCATAAAGACGGAATAAATGGAAAATATAATAAGAGAGTTAGATTATAGCTATGAAAGTACTTTTATGATATGAAGGAGGGTTTTTATATGAAGACATTAGATTATATTGCTCTAATCCTTGTCGCAATCGGTGCTATAAACTGGGGACTGATTGGATTTTTTGAATTTGATCTTGTAAGAGCAATATTTGGAGACATGACTTGGGTATCCAGAATTATCTATGCACTCGTAGGTATTGCTGGACTATATTCACTAAGCTTCTTTGGAAGATTAGCTAATGAAGACTAAATCTTGAAAGATGAAAGACAAGGGGACGGTTATGCTGTCACATTTTTCTTAGGAAAAACGCGATAACAGAACCGTCCCCTTGTCTTTCAACGAGATCCTATAGTGATACTATTACATTCTGTTTCATATTATCAGGGAGTTGATCATAGTTCATAGAGATGCTTATACATAAATTGATTTTAAATTGATTTGAAATTAGATTCAGCTTATCAAAAACGATATTGATATTCTCGTTATCCACTGCGGCTACGGTTAAGAAGCTATCAAGATATATTGATTGTAAATCATGATCGCAAGAAATTATGCCGCAAAGGAAACCTAAAAACTCACTGTGATTTTCAACCAGATAATCTCTAACATTTACTAATCTGATTTTGTTGGAGAGCTCATACATATGCTTATTATTCTTGTCAAGATATACAATACTTCCCTTTGCGGATTTTACTTCATTGTTTACTTTCTCAAGAAGGACTTTAGTCTTTCCCTTACCTTTCGCACCTGCAATTATCTGTATCATTGTAATCTCCTCCTTCTGACGGGCAATGTATATAGCGACTTGCCCATTAAATAAAGTCTAGTTGTGATCCTGTATAAAGTCAAATTCTATATATAACAATTATAGTATAGATGTATAATAAAAACAACTCATAATTCCATTCTATTGTTATAGAATCACAAAGAATTATTCTAATTTGGCTCTGCATGTAATAATAGCATATCTGTCATCTCAGAATACAATTCATCTATGTCAGTTGCCTTTAAAATAATTGATATATATTGAGTGTTATCGTTATCCTTTGACAATAATATCAAGCAATTACCTGCCTTATAAGTAATTCCTGTTTTCCCGCCAATTATTGTTAAGGCTTGGGGAGCTTCCTTCTCTTCAGTTAAATATAAATTAGTTGATTTAAAGTTAAGACTTTTTTCGTTTTTATCTTTGTCTTTAAAAACCGCGGTATATGAGCTTTGACTAATAATATTAAGAAATGCATCATGCTGTATAAGCTCATTAAAGATAAGATACATGTCATATGCAGTGCTATAATGATTATCATCGTGAAGTCCATGAGAATTGACAAAGTTTGTGTGAGAAGCACCTATTGCCTTGGCTTCTGAATTCATAAGCTTAACGAATTCTTCTTCACTCTTACTCATATGCTCTGCTATGGCGATAGCAGCATCATTACCTGAGTAAATTAAAAGACAATGCAGTAGGGCATCTAGTGTAATTAAATCACCCTCTTCAAATCCGCATAGCTTTGCACCTGTAACAGGAATATTGGCGGCATTGTGGCTAATGGTTACGCCATCGGTCAGTTCCCCACGCCTTAACACAACCAAAGCTGTCATAAGCTTTGTAAGACTGGCAGGATACAATCTTTCATATGGATTTTTAGCATATATGGCTTTATTATTTGTAACATCAAAAAGAAGAGCTGCCTCAGAGCTAATCAAATCATCTTCTTGACTGCTATATTCATTATCTGAAAGTACAATTATGTTCTGAGCAAAAAAATCATTTTCAGATAATTCAATACCCAAATCAAGATTTGTGTTTGATATATAGTCACTGTAAGAAAAAAACTGATCAGAGGATTTCTGGCAGCCTCCAAGTGTCAATATTATTATTAGTAGAATGGCAAGATACCGTTTTTTCAATAAGATCAATCCTTTTATGATTTAAACAATTCTCTCCAATCCAAATCTCCGCGCTCCAATGCTTTGACTAAAAGCTCTGCAGTGGCAAGGTTTGTTGCAAGAGGAATATTATGCTTATCACAAAGCTGAAATACGTTATTTACATCCGGCTCATGTGATTTGGGAGTCAGAGGATCTCTTAGAAATATAACCATATCAATTTGGTTATGCTCTATCTGGCTTCCAAGCTGCTGAGTTCCTCCCAAATGACCGGCAAGATATTTGTGAACCGTTAGATTGGTCACTTCTTCTATTAATCTTCCAGTTGTCCCGGTCGCATACATTGTGTGTTTGCATAAAATACCACGGTAAGCAATACAAAAGTTCTGCATCAACTTCTTTTTTGCATCATGGGCAATCATAGCTATATTCATGAGAATACCTCCCATCCTATCTTTTTGATTTTTTTGGCTGTAGGCGAATATTTAGTATAAGCCCTATAGCTGCCATACTACTGATTAATGAGCTAAGTCCTTGACTTAAAAAGGGAAGCGGTATTCCGGTATTTGGTAAGAGAGATGTGACCACACCAATATTAACAAATACCTGGAAGGCAAACATTGAGGATAAACCGATTGCAATAAGCGTTCCCATTCTGTCAGACGCTATTCTCGCAGTAGACAGACATTTGTATATAATAAAAGCAAATAATAACAATATGAATAAACTTCCGATAAAACCAAACTCTTCTCCAGCTACAGAAAAGATGAAATCACTTTCTGCTATTGGAACATGCTTATAACCACGAATAGATGACTCGCCATCTGCAAAAAGCTTACCTATCAGCTGTCCTGAACCTATGGCTTGTATGGAATTATCCTGTTGATACATAGTCCCGGGATATGCTTCTTGGTTCAAGATTGAAAGTATCCTCTGCTGTTGATTATCACTTAATAAAACTTGATAATCCTGCTGTACATACCAGAACAATCCGATTATCGACGGAATACCCACAGCAATAATAGGGAGTATTATCTTCCAGTGTAAGCCAGCGGCAAATACCAGCATAACAAACACCATCATAAGAACTATACTAGTAGACAAATCTGTCTGTGTTAATATAAGAAAAGTAGGTATAGCCATTAATATGATTGCTATTAACAGAAATATTGCATTATTAATTCTGTGTTCAAACATAGTAAAAAGTTTAGCAAAGAATATAATTAGAATTATTTTCGTTAGCTCTGAAGGCTGTAAATCAAAAAATTTCAAATCAAGCCAACGCTGCGCGTTATAATACTCAACTCCTATTAGTTTTACCAAAACCAGAAGCACCAAATTAATCAGATATAATACAATATATAGCTTACATATAAAATGATAGTCAATCAAGGATACTATACCGGCTATGGCCAGTCCGCCTATCAAGCCAAGTATCTGCTTTTTATAGTCGTCAGGCTTTACCTGTTTTATTAAGAATACACCGATTGAAATCAATACAGTGACCACAATCAGCAAGGATATATTATATCTCTTGAAATCATAATTCTTGAATTTAAACATCTGATTACATCCTTATTTCTTAGTAGCCTTCATATCCTTAATCGGAATATTTGCATACAAAGCCGGAACTGATCCATTGTGTAGTTCCGATTCAGTCTGCGTGATTTTAATATCAAGTCCATCTAAGTCAATTTCAATATATTTTGATATTACTGCTATGATATCGTTTTTAATCTGTTCCATAACCTCGGGTGAGCAGCCTGCACGGTCTGATACCAGAACCAATTTCAGTCTGTCCTTCGCAATGCTGCTGGTTCCCTTCTTTTTAAAAAAATCTGCTAAGCCCATGATTATACCTCCCTAGTATTTCCTTTTGCCAAAAAGTTTGCCAAAAAATGATTGTCTTTCATTAAGATCTATGAAAGGCACCTCTTCTCCCGTTATTCTTCTTGCTATATTCATGTAAGCCCGTCCTGCTAAGGAATCGGAGCCAACCAATGGTTCACCTTGATTTGTAGATATTACAATGTTCTCATCGTCAGGAACTACACCGATTAAATCTACAGCTAAGATTTCCATAACATCATCACTAGACATCATATCACCGCGTTTTACCATGTCCATACGCAATCTGTTAACTACCAAAAAGGTTTCCTTCATCTCATTGGCTTCCAATAAACCAATGATACGGTCGGCATCCCTGACGGCTGATACTTCAGGGGTGGTAACTACTAATGCCTTGTCGGCTCCTGCAATCGCATTCTTAAATCCCTGCTCAATACCTGCCGGACAATCCATTAATATGTAATCAAATTCATCTCTTAGCTCATCTGCAAGTTTTTTCATCTGTTCCGGTGTAACCGAATTCTTGTCTCTAGTCTGAGCTGACGGTAGCAAATAAAGGTTTGGATAACGCTTATCCTTAATGAGTGCATTACGGATTCTGCAATTTCCTTCAATGACATCCACTAGATTATAGACTATTCGATTCTCAAGACCCATAACAACATCAAGATTTCGAAGCCCTATATCTGTGTCAATCAAAACAACTTTCTTTTCAAGCATTGCTAGCCCGGTGCCAACATTGGCGGTGGTGGTCGTCTTACCAACTCCACCTTTTCCCGATGTAACAACTATTACTTCTCCCATATCTTATCCTCCAGTCCATTTTGAGGCAGTGCCTCCTGTATTACTCTTTATCTAATATCAAGCAGAACAATATTATGCTACTTGTATATATTCAAGTATTTTATAACCTTATATCATTAAGCACATTTTTATTAAGTGGCTCAATATATATATTACCATCCTCTAAGAATGCTATCTTTGCTTCCTTTGCAGCATCCTTTACAGGCTTATCCGGAGATCTAGCAATGATATCGGCAATTCTTATCTGTGTAGGTCTCATATCCAGGGCAACAACAAATGCATTAGTGTTACCAGTAGCTCCGGCAAAGGCATTTCCCTTTAAGGACCCAAGTACGACTATATTCCCTTTAGATACTACTCTTGCACCGTTATTTACATCACCGATAATAACTACACTGTTCTCAAACTCTATAGAAGCACCAGAACGTAAAATTCCCTTATAGAATTGTCCGGTATTGTTATCAAGCTCCATAAGCTTTTGCTCAAGGGTCTTATGAAAGATTTCTTCTTTTTTAGGATCATTATCTATAATGCAAACTATTTGCATATCGGTATTATTACCGATTATATCCAAAATATCCTTTTGTTCTTCATTGGTTAGGGCTCTCCCTTCAAAACTAATAGCCATTTTAGCCTTCTCAAAAAATTTACTAGATTCTTTGAATTTTTCGGTTATCAGTTTTTTAAGATCATCAAAAGCGATGTCAGGGTTCAGGACTACAATTATACCATATTTATTACCTTTTATTATAACTGAATTATTAACAGACTTCATCGTTATCTCCTAATGTTATATAATAATTATGATTAATCTGAAAATGCCGCAATATCATTTTCAGGAAGCACTGCTTCATTAGATACTAATTCTTCATTGTTGCCCAAATTAAAATACAGTTGATAGATATCTCTGGCAGTCTCCGCTGCATTGCCTGAGGTATGTCCATTGGGTATTACAACAGTCACAGAGATTTCAGGTTTTTCATAAGGGGCAAATGATACAAATAATGCGTTGTTAGGTTTACTGAGACTAATCTGTGAGGTACCTGTCTTTGCCGCAACAGTTACTCCTAAATTGTTGTAAAGCTCATATACAGAGCCTCTTTTCTCATTTGCAACCATATACATGCCCTTACGAACAGTGTCCCAAGTAGAGCTCTTAATATCTGTTAGCTCCTTATATACCTCAGGCTCGTTCATTAGAACAATATTACCATCCTTGCCGATTATACGGTCTAATAGAGTAAAACTATAATTAGTTCCATGATTAGCAATGGTAGTAACGTATCTTGATAATTGAATAGGTGTATACAGGTTAGTTCCTTGTCCTATTGAGGAACGGACGGTGTCCTTATCAGATACATTAGGCATAGCCCCCCCGATTTCAACTCCTGATAAGGTGTCGAGTCCAAAAAGTGAAGCATATTTTTTAATTTGGCTTAAGCCCTGCCTCTCATTAAACTCACCTTTACTATCTATACCCAAGCGATAGCTTGTTTCATAGAAATAGTAGTTACAAGACACCTTTAAGGCATTAGCCATATCGACTGCACCGTGGGAACGCGGATAAATATGGCATTTAGCAGGAAGAGAAATCTTCTCGAATATACCTAGGTCAAGAATCTTTTCATAAGGGTCTACTACCCCTTCCTCAAGACCCGCGACTGCAGTTACCATCTTAAATGTAGAACCAGGTGCTGTCAGCTGCGTAGTCGGACGATTCATCCAAGGATCTGTATTGTCTGAATAAAGCCAATTATAGAAATCAGCATCTATCTTATTTGCTAGCATATTGTTATCATAGCTTGGATAGGTGACCATTGCAAGTACATCACCGTTATTTACGTCATTTATTACTAATGAGCCACTGCAGGGTTCTAGTGCCAGCATTGCAGGGGTGATTTCAAGTGACCGTATCTTATCCTCCATAAACTTATAAGCAGATAAGGAGCCAGACTCTAGCTTCCTAACATCCTCTTCATTATATTTTAGCACACCTTGAGCAAATAATAAAAGACTAATTTCAGTTCCTGACAATTTATATGAAAACACCAAATAGCGATATATCTTTTTATTAAAAGTGCTATCTTCATTCAGAATATCCCATGTATACTCTATTAATTTCTGATAAAGCTCTTCAGAATTAAAATAATTAGTTACACCCAGCTTTGATAGATTTACATAATTATTTGCTAATGTATATTGAAGGAATTTGCTTAAAGATATTTTACCACTTTGATATGAACGAAGAGTGGCATCGTCTTTATCGATATCATTAATTAAAATAATATCTTGTTTGGAAAGTACCTTATAAATATAGTCTAGGTACTCTTCCATATCTCCTGCTTTATTATTAGTAATCTCATTAGTAGGTTCAAGCAGTTTATTAAGTTGTGATGATACATCTGCTTTAGCATCTACGAATTTTGTGTATACTTGCCTCTCAATGCTTTCTGCATCATAGGCGGATAATCTATCTATATCGATAATATTGTTATCAAATAATGAATAATACACCTCATATATAGGAGTATATATTTTACTTGCACTTTCTCCCTTTGTACCATAATCAAGATTTGGCCTCAAGTGTTCCAAGAAAATGCCTGCAATTCTCTTTTCGAGTATATGATAAGCTTGTTTTTGAAGTTCACCATCGATGGTAAGATATATATCATTTCCTGCAACAGGTTCATTTCTGCTGGCCACCTCTACCACCCTATTGTTGTCATTTACAGCAACAACCTCATTGCCCTTTGTTCCACCAAGATATGCCTCAAATTCCTTTTCGAGTCCTGTTTTTCCTATAATATCAGAAGAGTTATAATAATCATTAGCCTTATCTTTATTAAGTTTCTCCAGCTCATCTGCATTAATAAGGCCTGTATAACCAAGAATATGTGCAAAATATATGCTGTCATGATAGATTCGTTTTGTTTGTTGCTTTATCTCAACACCAGGCAGGTCTGCAATATTCTCCATTACCATAGCAAGAGTACCCTCTGAAATCTGAGAAGCAACTGTTATCTGCATGAATTTAGGATAAATATTAAACAATGCATAACGGACACTCATAATCTTTAAAATCTCATCTATAGTATAATCATCCGAAATACCGAACATTGGATAAATACTAGTACCATTCTTAAGAAAATAGTAAACATCCTTTGCAGTGGCATTCATTTGCTCCTCTGTTAGTTGATCATTTACAAGAGCATATGCATATACCTTCTTCTTAAAGCGTGTAAGTGCTGTACCGGATATGGTAAATTCAAATTCCTCATTACCGACATGAACAATGTAGAAAGGATTATCAAGAGTATCTTGGTTATTCTCAATAAATTGAATTAGTTTATGGACAACAGCATTTCTTTGATTATTGGAGGTGATTTGTGTGCTGTCCTCCATAACAACAGAGTATGAAAGGGTATTTGAGGCAAGCAGCATTCCGTTACGGTCATATATATTTCCTCTTGTACTCTTGATCTCTCTGTCTTCCGTGTTCATATATTCATAATCTTCAGCATGCGTAGGTCCTTCAACAATTTGCAACACAAACAAACGATTTATAATAACAACGAATAAAATCATATATATAAATGCAATTGGAAATAGCCTGGATTTAATAATTCTTTTTAATCCGTCTAGAAATGTATCAAACATCTTACTCCTCCTCGAGTTCATTACGGTCAAGAGCATGATTAATTAATTGTAACAGCTTATATAGAAAAATTGCAGCTGCTACAGTATATATTACTTCCGGAAGTATTAGGGTTCGGAAATAAAATAAGAAATCCAATTTACCTCGTAATAGAAATTCAAAAATATAGTATAGGAATTGGTAAACAAAATTAGCAATAGCAATAAAAATCAGCGGTAGTGTAAAGTCATCTCTAGAGTAAATTCTATTAGCAAAGCCTGCAATATATCCAATTATAAGTAAAAGCATTGCGTAAAGACCGATTACATTACCAAATAGAATGTCTAATAGCAGACCCGAAAAAAAGCCCACTGACATCCCTGTCATCTTCCCTCTCATATAGGCATTAGACACTACAAGGATTATAAGCAGATTTGGCATAACCCTCGCCAAGCTGATAAACTGAAATAAGGAGCTTTGTAGGACGAAGCATATGATAATTTCAATGAAATAAATAATTACCCTTTTCAAATTGCATACCCACTTTTCTTATTCAATAGTAGGTTCCTCTAAGGGAGGATCCAAAAGTAAAGGCTCCTTCAATTCAGTAATAATTAGAACCTCACTTAACCGCTCAAAGTCAACCACAGGGGTTAGATAGGCGGTTTTAGTCATATTATTGGAATCTAGCTTAATATCACTAACATAGCCAATTAATATACCTTGTAAAAACTTTGGGCTGGTATGGGCAGTAACTATCTCATTGCCATCCTCAACCACAGCATCCTTGCTGATAAATTCAACGTGGATTTTACCCTCTTCAATTAGCTTAAGATCACCTTGAACCACACATGTGTCGGAGGTCTTTAAGAACATCCCCCATACAGCGCTTTTATCGTCTATAATGGCACGAACTTTAGAATGGTTATAATAACATTCGGTAATTATACCAACTAGACCATTTCCAGCTATAACATTCATATCCACAGCCAGGCCATCCTTTGTTCCCTTATCAATGGTAAATATGTTGTACCAGTTATTGGTATCCTTATCAATAATACGGGCGGCGACCTTAGGATAATCTAAGTATTTCTGATCAAGCTCATATAAATCCCTAAGCTCATCCAACTCATACTTATTCTGAAGTAAAAGCTTGTTTTCATAAGATAGGACACTTACCAGATCATTTAATCTTTTGTTTTCATCAGTAAGCTCCTTCATGCTTCTTAAGGTTTCAAGGCTGTCTGATATATATGTCCCGACTATATTTATTCCCTTTTGCATTGGGGAAATAGCCGATCCTACCGCATTCCTAACGGGATATAAGTATTTGCTAAAACGAAAAGAAATCATAATTAGGCTCATACATATAATTAATCCTATAATAAGCCCATGCTTTGGATTAAAATGAATTTTTTTTCTACGTCTCATTACCGACTCCCTAATCTACTAAATTCTTTGGTCGTAGAGAATCTGCCAGGGTAAAAAGTTGTGGCTCTTCCATGATTCTGCTTAAGCCTTTTACAACTGTGTTTGCAGGATCCTCGCAGATATTGACCTTTAGGCCGGTTTCCTTTGTAATAAGGCCCTTAAGTTCATAAATATTAGCAGAGCCTCCTGTTACATAGATACCACCATCAATAATATCAGAAGAAATCTCCGGAGGAGTTCTTTCTAGAATAATTCTTATAGCATCAATTATTGTGTTTAAATATTCAGAACAAGATTCATATACTGTTTTTGAATTGACTTCCATAAGAGAAGGAAGTCCTGTTACCACATCCCTACCATATACTTTAATTGAAGCTTCTAAAGCCGGTAAGGCACTGGCCAGCTGTTTCTTAATATTTTCAGCTGTTTTATCACCAATATAAAGATTGTGCTTTTTCTTAACAACACTTTTTATAGACTCATCTAGCCTATTTCCACCGATAGGTATTAATTTGCTTAATACGATACCGCCTAAGGATAATATGGATACCTCAGTGGTATCTGCTCCTATATTAACAACCATCACACCTCTTGCTGTCATAATTTCAAGACCTGCACCTAGTGCGTCAGCTATGGGTTTATCAACAATCTTTACATGTCCTACCTTTAAGGAAGACCTGGAAATAAGCTCATAAAAGGAACGACGTTCCACCTCTGTAATATCAGTTGGAGTAGCCACAATATAGTCAGCTAGACCGGGCTTTTTGGAGCCGCTAAGCTTCTTTATAAAATGTACCAAAAGGGATGTCATATTAGCTACATCAGCTATTACACCGCTTCTGACAGGATGAGTTACCACTATGTTAGCAGGTGCTTTTTCATACATATCATAGGCTTCATCCCCTGTTGCTATAATTGCTTTTCTGTCAGCTATGGCAATCATATTGCGCTCATCCAGTACAATGCCCTGCCCTTTTCTGCATATTTTTATCGTACTTGTCCCAAAATCTATCCCATATGTTCTTGAAGCCATATTGAAAGTACCTCCTATACACTTTGATGTCATTGTTTATAAGTAAACAAAGTTTCTTATATTAGTCCCTGCTCTTTTAAGCTGATATATCTATTATCACCAATAATAATATGATCCATAAGTGTTAATCCAATTAAATTACTTGCTTCCTTGATCCTCTTGGTAACTCGGATATCCTCTGAACTGGGTGAGGGGTCTCCACTGGGATGGTTGTGAACAAGAATTATGTTCACTGCTTCTTCCTTTAAGGCCTGAATTAGAACCTCTCTGACAGGCATGATGGAAGCATTAATTGTTCCTGATGACATGACCATATCCCTTATAAATCTACTTTTAGAATCCAGCATTAAGAGTAGCACTTGCTCTCTGGAAAGGTGACGTAAATCCTGCATATAATAATCTGATATGCTTTTAGGAGTTATAAACTTTAAGCTTTCTTTATGTATCTCCTTTGACATTCTTTTCGTCAATTCAGTCAGACATAAAAGCTGGGTGGCTTTCACCCTTCCTATACCAGAAATCTGTGTAAGCTCCTTTATGGTTAGGTAATTCAAACCCTTTAGTCCTGGATTCTTTGGTGAATAATTAAGTACGTTTACTGCAAGGTCAATAGCTCTTAGACGCCTAGTACCTGTTCTTAGTATTACGGCTAAAAGCTCAGCATCTGATAAGCTCCCTGGACCATAAGTCTCACATTTTTCATAGGGACGTTCCGACACCGGTAATTCCTTGACAGTTAAGTGATGAGTATTCATGATATCCTCCTTCATTC
>JAQVQL010000198.1 GCA_028701595.1 Herbinix sp. | reverse complement strand
ATGGCTTAATATCATATATAGGTGTCTGATCGACAAGGTCAATTCCAGACACATGAATTATGGAGCCATATTCCGGGTGGTTTTCAATTCCGTCAAGTTTCACCGAGGATAGACCTAGAGCATTGGGACGATTAGGTGAACGGGTTGCAAATACCCCCATTCGCATATTACCCCCAAGACGAGGCGGTTTTACCATGGGAGCCCAGACATTATGGTTATTGTGATGAAAGCCCCATATTAACCAAACATGTGAGAAGCCTTCCAAACCTCTTAATGCATCTGGATTACGATATTTTGATTCGAATATAATTGTAGCTTTTAGTTCATCTACAATTCCGCTTTGTCTCGGTACCCCGAACTTCTCAGGGAATTCAGTATGAATCTTGGCAATACATTCAAGAGATAAATCACATGAAATGTTCTCGTATTGTTTTTTATTATTGTCTACTGGCATATAAGACTCCTGTTCCTCATTATATATATGTTTAAATCTCTAAGCTCCAACTTTGCCCTTGCTTACCAACATCCATAATTATAGCAGATGATTTAATCGCTTCGGAATCTTTATTATACTTCTGAATTATCTCAGGCTTTTCCCAAAAATGCATAGGAAACATATATCTTACATTTGCACTATTAAGAAGTGCATCCATACCCAGACCATACCATTCCTCTTGCCTCGGATCTAGGGGCGCAAATGCTATATCAAGAGTAGTATTTTCAAGCCTTGAAATTTCTTTATTAAACTTTGCTCTCATATCGTTATTAAATTGCTTATCCTCACCCATCCAAACCCAAAGATTTAAATCACCGGCATGGTAGATAGTTTTTTCACAGTACTCAATTATGAAAGCGACTCCGCTATCAGTTGATTTTAGGGTCTTAATAAGAATTTTATTCTTATCTTCATCAAAGAGCTCGTATTCCTGATATGGCCTTACAATCTTTATAAGCTCCCATATTTCCTCTGTAATGCCATGCTTTAGTTTTGCTCTTTCATTTAACTTAATATCCGAAGAAATAAGATAAGTTATCTTTGAATGTTCCTTATATAATTCGAAAATATCAGGGTTAAAATGATCCCCATGTCCGTGACTTACAAACACTACAAGCATTTTATTATTATCTAGGCTGGGGATCTGACCATTGTAATAGTCAAATAGAAAATAGCAGTTATCCCACTCCATCAAAAATCCACTATGATTTATATATGTTATGTTTGCTTTCATGATAAACCTTCTTTCTTTAGACAGCAGCTAACAGTGTTAATAGATAACCAATTAGTCCACCACCTAGTATGAGCCAGGCTGAATTAATCTTAAATCGAAATACCAGGAGAAAGGAAACACCTGCTAATATCACTGTAGGCCAATCAACAATAGCAGAAACCCCAAGCTTCCAGTTTACCACTGCCATTAATGCCAAGGATGCCCCATTCAAACCATCCAGAAACCCTCCAAACCATGTTGACTCCCTTAGCTTTGGAATCAATCTATTAAGGGCACCTACCAGTATGAAAGCAGGTAAGAATATGCCAATTGTGGCCAATATGGCTCCGGGTATTCCCTTTATCATATAGCCTACAAATGTGGCTGTAGTAAATACAGGTCCAGGTGTGATTTGTCCTACAGATACAGCATCAATTAATTGCTCGCTTGTAATAAGCCCAAGCTTTTCAACAAAATCAGCTTCCATAAATGCTAATAGCACATATCCGCTACCATATAATACTGAGCCTATTTTAAGAAAACTTAAAAACACACCAGGTAATGAGATATGCTTGCTACTATTAGCAATTATACCTGCAGAAAATACAGGAAAAAAAGTAGCGAACATAGGTAATTTATTGTACTTTAGCTTCCTTCTATTCTCTATCAGCATAATTACTAAACCTGCAGATGCCAGAAGAAGAATTTCATTTAGTCCCAAAAACGATAATACTACAACTATTATGCTTATAACAATAACGGGTATATTCTTAAGGACTGATTTTGCTAAACGAATTAAGGCCTGAAGAATTATTGCAATTACCACTGGCTTAATCCCATAGGAAATTCCAGCTATCTCAGGCAGCTCACCATATCTACCATATATAACTGCAAGAATAATAACACTTAGCATTGCAGGAAGTATAAAAGAAACTCCTCCAAGAATAAGCCCTAGGATTCCCCCTCGTTCATAGCTTAGGTGAATGGCTAATTCCGTAGAATTTGGACCCGGAAGTAAATTAGTAGCCCCGTAAAAATCCATGAATTTCTCTTTACTTATCCATTTTCTTTTACTTATTATCTCTTCTTCCATCATAGCCACATGGGCTGCCGGTCCTCCGAAAGCAGTCGCTCCAAGCTTAAGAAACACCAATATAATTTCTCTTAGCCTTTTCATTTTTTCTTGTCTCGTAAGAGAATAATACTCATTTTTTGCCATAGAATCTCCTGAATATAAATATTAGCTTGCTTAATTTACTCATATCATTATAGAATTCTTATATTAAAGTAAGGTCAATATAGCAAAAAATACTACTGCTGTCAATAAATCGGTAGCAGGTACCGTACCTGGTAAAAAATATGCATAACCAAGGACTGTACCAGGTACGAAGCAAATCGGCACCTGATACAGTCCTTGGTCTATCTTTCCCCTATATACATGATGTGAGCTGACATTATTAGGTATTCCTCCATATCACACATGCGATATGCGTAGTCAATCCATAGACTCCTATGAGGCTCTTCCAAGTTATCAAGCTGATGTATGTATGTCCCCAAGAAGCCCTCCTGTCCAAATATTTTTATTGGCTTTAATCCAAAGGAATTGCAGAATTTCTTTATTTCAGGTAGTGCTTCAAATCTGGCTTCTGTAAATGCCCTACCATTCCATCCGTTATTTTCTAATAAGCAATGACCATATGATGGGTCATACTCAAGCTCCCGCTTAAATCCATACTTATCTTCGTCTAGATAATATAATAAACCTGAAAAAAGATTAATGAAAGCTATGTAGATTTTGCCATTCTTCTTTAGATGTGATAGAGCAATATCAATTACTTTCTTTCTATCTTCATAATTATATAAATGATACATAGGACCCATAACAAGAATATGATCATATTCATCTTCCGGATATAAGCTTTCATCAAGGGCATTTCCGCAGATAGTATTTATTGAAACGTCTAATTCTTTTGCTTTAGTCTTAGCAAAGGCTATATTTCCCTCAGAAAGGTCAAATAGGGTAACATCACAGCCACAGGAGGCAAGCCAGGTTGAATATCTTCCAGGGCCTCCGCCGATATCAAGTACTTTCTCTCGAGGATTTATATACCTACTAAGTATTTTGGAGGTAATGATATACTCGATGCTTTTCTCGTTAGTTCTCTCCCATTCACATAAAGGATCATCATCATAATAAGTTTTAATAGTTTCAGTGTTCTCCCTGGATACTTTCATGTTCTCTCTCCCTTTGGAATTCCCCTTTATCAATCACTATTTTCTGATATTATACTCTTATATAATTAAATATCAACCAATTTGTTTTTAATTATGGTATTTTTGTACACTTGCCTATAATTACTAAATATAATTCAAAAAATTTGTTAATATTTATTGGTATTTACTGGTGCCTGGCATCAAATTACTACTGTACCTGGTACCAATTTGCAGTTATAAAATAACACTTTATCTAGTTAATCATATGATATATTAGGAATATTTGATTTTAATGAAAGGAAGAAGTTTCTATGTATAATTATAATAGACCTTACAACAATAGATATAATCCAGGTGATTCGAGAAGAAAAAGCTATTACCAGGATCGGTACCCCTATAGAGGTTCACAAGACCATGGTCCAGATCCATTTGTAACAAATATCAATGAAGCTGCTCTTCATAATAATACCTTTCGTACAGCCCTATGGACAGGTGAATACCTGCAGCTAACACTTATGAGTATCGATGTATGTGATGATATTGGATTGGAAATGCATTCAGATGTCGATCAGTTTCTTAGATTAGAGCAAGGTCAAGGTCTTGTCATGATGGGTGAAGACAAGAACAACCTGTGCTATCAGAAAAGAGTTGCAAAGGATTATGTAATCTTCGTACCTGCAGGAATATGGCACAACCTAATTAATACCGGAAATGTACCTATTAAGCTCTATTCCATCTATGCACCACCAAACCACCCTCATGGAACCATCCATGTGACAAAAGAGGATGACATACATTAATAATTAGTCATCGCTACTATAGAAGTTTTATGTTTTGTTGTGGTAGACTTCGGGCCGACTTGGCCCGAAGTATTTATGTTGTGACTATTTTATTATCACTACTATGGAAATGACTTCTTACCTATTTATCATAAAATTGATTTCATCAGTTCGCTCCATCGTTCACTAATTTGTGCTATTCCCTCTAGGCTGGGATGTATCAAGTCTGCTGATATATAAGCAGGATTATTAAGGAGCCCCAATCCATCAGTAAAAATCAGTTTATCGGCAGTATATCTCCGAACTATTCCCCTATAGATTTTAGCCTTCTCTTGTTCCGGTCCAATAAAGCCAAATATGCTTGTGGCAAATATCGGCCTTGAATCTTGTGCTAATATATCTACAAACTCTCTGACTCTTTCCTCAAATAGTTCCACTGAGGATACAGTACAGGAACTCCTGATACCAGTATGCCGCGGCGAACTCGTCCGCGGGAAGAGGCC
>JAQVQL010000197.1 GCA_028701595.1 Herbinix sp. | reverse complement strand
AAGACGTTTTTCTCATAAGGATACTTGTCCCTATATACATCGATAATATACCCCATGGTTTGAAATGTATAGAATGATATTCCAAGAGGCAAGACAAAGCCTAGAAGTGGAATATCCTTATCCACCCTCAGCATATCGAATACCGAATTAATATTTAGTATAGTAAAGTCCGAATACTTAAGAACTGCCAGAATACCAAAATTAAAAACCATACATAGCACTAGCCACATTCTTTGCTTTCTCTTAACCTGTGCTTTATAGGATTTTCTCTCTTCTCTAGATAGTGCTTCCTTATTCTCTTTAATATATTCTACTTGAGTAGTCTGTAATACCCCTATTCTGTTACTGGCCAGATAGGTAGAAAGGGTTGTTGCTAGAATATAAGCTAAGTATCCCAACCCCGCAAAGCTATAAAATACATAGCTTGCCAATAAAAGCAGCATCCACTGGAACCTTTTCGGTATAAGATAATAAAGTGCAAATAATATAACTATAAATAATATAAATTCATATGATGTAAAAAGCATAAAGCCCCCTATTATTCATCCTCCAATAGTCTTTCAATCAAGGTATGAATAGCCTTGGCGGAGTTAAAATTCTCCGGTACTATCTCTTCTACTGGTATGCTTATGTCAAATTCCTCACTAAGATCTGATATAAGTGTTACAATATCAAATGAATCGATGATCTTATCATCAATTAATGTCCTGCAGGTTTCAAAATCCACCTCCGGATGTAGTCCTTCTAAAATTTCAAGTATTTGATCCATCTCTCTTCTCCTATTGTTTTATTTTCTGTTATAGCTTTCCTTTAATAATACACGATTAATCTTACCATTGGATGTCAATGGCATGTTATCTAGCTTCTCTATCATATTAGGTACCATGTATCTTGGGAGCTTTTGCTTAAGAAAGCTTGCAACCTCGGCTTTTGTAATATCCCCGACATAATATAGTATTATCTTCTTCTTAAGCTCATCAAATATACAGCATGCTGACTTTATCTCAGGCTGCATATTTGCTACAACCTCGATTTCTCCCAGCTCGATTCGGTGACCCATATGCTTAATCTGGTTGTCTTTTCTTGATACGAATATCAATTCTCCATGCTCATTGTATCTTCCCAAATCTCCTGTTCTATAGATAAGCTCAGGATAAGAAGTATTTAGGGGGTTTTGTACGAATACTTCATTGGTCTTTTCAAAGTTCTTATAATATCCCAGTGTAAGGCCTGTTCCTCGTATGCAGATTTCACCGTTCTCACCAGGCTTGGGCTGCTTGTCCTCATCATCAAGTAGAATTATATCCGTGTTCTTAAAGGGCCTTCCAATAGGAATTGCTTCATCAAGTTCAAAGTCCCTATTAACCTCATAATAACATGACATTCCAGTACACTCGGTTGGTCCATACAGATTTATAAATCTTGCATCTGGAAGATTCTTTTTCCAAAGCTTAAACTGCTTAATTGGAAATACCTCACTACCGAATGCTACGGTGCGAAGATACTCCGGAAGAGCCTTTTCAAATGTTCCAAAGGCTGATATCATCGTAAGAGCCGATACAACCCAGCATACAGTATTGATTTTCTTATCATTTAAAAACTCCACTAGCTTAAGGGGGAACATGAATAAGCTCTTTGGTATAATGTATGTGGTTGCCCCATATTTTAATGTTGGATATAGCTCCTTAAGGCAGGCATCAACATAAAGAGGGGTCTGATTACCGAATACAGTATCCTCATTAATCTTAAGAACATCTGAAAGGTTCTCTATATAATCGATAACTGAGCGATGACATGCCACGACTCCCTTAGGAATTCCTGTTGAACCCGATGTAAATACTATATATATAGGATCTGTATCTATCTGTCTATATCTTATATCAGCCAATATAGATTCATCTACAACTGTCTTGATAACATCATCATATTGGTATACATTTCCCTTATAATCAAATTTTTCGATGGTATTTATGGTGTCTGCATCGCATATTACAGCCCTAGGCTTTAGACTTTGAAATATCAGCTCTATACGATGTCTTGGCATCTCCTCATCTATGGGAACATAATAGCAGCCAGAATATATTACTCCGTAGAATGTTATTATAGCATCGGGATGCTTTCCCATAAATACAACCACGGGCTCCTTATTATATCCTTGTTTACTAAGAAATGTTCCGATAGCCCTTGATTTATCAAAAACGTCTTTAAATGTGGCCCCATTGTTCTCATCGGCGTAAGCGATTTTGTCAGGTACCTTGTCAACAATATTCTCTAAATATTCTAATACATTATTCTGCATCATTCTCATGCCTTCCTGATTATGTATATTAGTAAATCAAGTTATTATATTTATATATTCCTTCTTTAGCTTAGCATTGCAACAGATTACACTACGCATAGCCAGAACCTCCAAAGCATCTATAAAGCCGGGACCGATATATTCCTCACGCTTTATCATTGAAAGCTCAGTACAGCCCAAGATTATTGTATCAGCACCCTTATCTTTTAATTCTTCTTTAACCTTATTAAACTGCTCCATATTAACAGGTATACCAGCCTTTACATTCTTATATATCAAGCTTGTTACATATGCTTGGCCCTGTTTTGAAGGAATTATTGGTTCAATATTATGATTTAACAACTGATTCTGGAACAGGCCACTTTCTATGGTTCCCTCTGTAGCCATTATACCCACACGCTTAGCATTGTGGTCCTTTAGGTAATTTGCCGTCTCGAATATTATATGAATTATAGGAGCGCCAATACTCTGTGACAACTCCTCATGGAAATAATGGGCTGTTATACATGGAATTGCTATATAATCAGCTCCTAGTGTCACTAAGCTTCTTCCTGCCTCTATCATATCTGGCAGAGGGCTATCTAAGCTCCTTCCCAGAATAAAATCTGTCCTATCAGGTATTGAGGGCTTACTTATTATATTAATATCTATGTGTTCCTGGTCAATATTTGCATCAGTCATGCGACTTACCAGCTCGTAAAAATATGCTGTAGCAACTGGACCTAAGCCTCCTATAACACCTAATTTCTTAGTCATCTTGTCTCCCTTCGGACCTGTGTGACACACTTATCACGCAGGCTTTTCATTGGACTATATCTGATTACCAATTAGCTCTACCGACTAATTATTTCTCTGGTGTTGCAGGATATAATGTTTTATCAAAATTATAGTAATTATTTCCTCTTTTTTTCGTATAAGCTTCTACCTCAGCATCGGTAAGCATAAAGGCAGCCATTTTATCCTTGTTTGGACATGTATCAAAATGATACCATCCGTCTCCGCAATCAATCAAATTCCAAAAATGCTGAGTCCTTCCACCGACTCTGGTTACTCTCATATTATCTATCTCTGCTCGTGTTAAAAGCGCCTCTGCCACAGCATAATAGGTAAAGCAATCTCCAAGGCCGTTTTCTATCCCTCTATATGCCTCCTTCATCCAATCCGATTTATCAGATGAACCTGTATAGCCGACATGGTTTTTAATCCATTTATATATCTCATAGGCTATTTCTCTTTTTGTCATGCCTTCCTTGGTAATATCATCCAGAATAGTATCTACCTTAGCATAGAGCATTTCCTCTGTAACTTCAAATGTCTGTACAATTATATTTGACGATTCTGTCACTTTATTTCCTGCAGAATCCTTAGCCGTATAAGTAGCCTTATAGGTCCCTGCCTTATTAAGATTCACCTTGCTTGTATCTATCTGGAAATCAACTTCCTCATCTCTATTATCCTCTACTCTGACGCCCTTCCTATAGGAAACGGGATATCCTTCAAACACGGTTATATCCTTTATGCCATAGAATACAGGAGGCTCTGTATCTTCTTTTATTGTAAGCATAGAACTAAGCTCAGTCCTATTGTGATAGACATCCTCAATAACAATGGTAATTTCTTGATTACCGATAGTCTCAAAGTCTGGTTTAATTGAAAATGAAACCGTATAAGCAGATAAATCGCTAATATCCTTAACAAAATCAATCGGGGATACAGCATCACCCTTCCAGCTCTCCTTGTTTACTGGTGTAGCTGAAGGGGGTGTGGTATCTACCACATCTATATTTGAGTTTAGCACTCTTCCATCCACTTCGACCTGTATAGAATGAACTATAGGTTGGCTGATATCAAGCATAGACAAATCCGATAAGATATAAACACTAATATTATCGTTATCTACAAAATCCTCGGGCTTCACGTCAAGAACGCCTCCAGCTTCTACCTGAACAGAACTTTTTACATCCAGAATGATAAGCTTAGATTCAATTATCTTGATATTGTTCCCTGAGTCCTCCAGTACGATTTTAACTTCCTTCTCTCCTGGTGTGGAGGTGTCAGGTTCCGATACAAACGATACCTCAACATCGGTAGCATCAACAACATTATCTACAAAATCAGAAGCCTTTAGCTCCTCATTCATAAGTGCAGTAACCTCTACAGGCTCCCCATTAGGTGCTATAGTATCTACAACTTCAAGGTTTGAAGTATGAATCTTTTTATTAACCTTTATTTGAACTTCGTAATTTCCAGGAGCACATAGATTCAGGCTTGCTATGTCTGTGATAAAGCTACCACCTCTATCCTTCTCCAACATAAACTCTGCAACGTCGATAGAGCTTGTGCCTGCCTCAATTGTTACCGCAGTAGCAACCATGGGCCTAGTCTCAAAATAAGCCAAACTGGCTGCAGCCACCAATGCCA
>JAQVQL010000196.1 GCA_028701595.1 Herbinix sp. | reverse complement strand
TAATAGGTGGTGCTTGTACTGGTTTTGTTGCAGGTTGGTAAAGTATCTAGTAATACACCAAAAAGTAGCTCATATAATGGTTTAAAAAATGATAATCATATTATACAAGGAGGATTACGATGAACAATGATAATTTTGTAGAATTAACAATGAATGAAATGCTTGATGTTGATGCTGGAGGATGGGGTCTTGGAATAATAGGAGCTATAGGCGGTGCTTGTTCAGGAGCTTTACTCGGGGCATTTGCTGGAATGAAAGCTGGAGCGGCAATTGGAGCGAAAGTTGGAACTATAGTTGCAGCACCAATAAAAGGGGCAGTAATAGGTGCCATAGTAGCAGGAGTTGGCGGAGCTATTACTGGAGCTGTAGCGGGAGCTAAGAAGTAAATAGTTATATATTGCTATGCTAGTTATATAACTAGCATAGCAGTAATTGTGTCGCAGATAAAATAAACCATTGACCAAGTCGGTGGTCGTGATTTAATAAATGTATATATATTAAGAAACTAGTGATATTGTTTATGTGCATAAAATTATTATATTAAAAAAGAAAGGAGTAAATGATAGAGGAATATATGTCATTTGAATAATTATGAACAAATTTATTGATGTAATTGGAACGAAATTAACAAATATTGGATCCGCATTATTTATTATGTTATTCGGAACCTTGATTTTATTAGCGTTTTCGCCTTTTGAAACATTTAATATCATTTTTACTTATATTACTCTTATAGCCTCTAGTGTTTATGGTTTAATAATAATTTACAAAGCTATAAGATATCTTTTTAACAAGTAAATAAAATTCAAATAGAGCTAAGAGCCTAAATTTCTACGGAGGAGATAGTGTGAATATTTTATCAGAACAATCATTTGAAATAAAAAACATAGTATCAAGATCAGATAAGTTTTCTGCACATAAGTTTCAAGAAGTATTGATGGAATCAGCTAGACAATTTAAAGATTATATGATTAATAACGGTGAAACGATTATTACGACAACAAAAGCTGTAGAAATCGTAGATAGTGAACAGATTTTAGATGTTGAGATATTACTTCCCGTTAGTTATCGTATTCCTTGTAATGAGCCATTTGTATTTAAAGAAAAAATCAAAATTGTAAATGCTCTTTATGTTAGAGAGGATGATATCACAAAGCTGCAAGATACAATGAATTATATGAATAAATACATTCTAGATAATAAACTTCAACCGATAACATCTGCTTATCTTGTTCAATCAAAACAGGATAATAAGATGATTACTGATATTTATATCGGTATAAATCCAAATGTATTATAACTAACTCATGTTGTATTAAGGAGAACCAAGATGAAACCAATACTAATGAATATAAACGAAATGTCTGACAGTCGTGAAGTTTACGATTCCAAACCAAATCCTGCATTTACTATATTTATCTATACAATATTAGGGATTATAGCAATTGCTCTAATTTGGTCGTATTTCGGTAGGATAGATATAGTTGTAAAATCGGAGGGAATATTACGTCCGAACAGCCAGGTGGCAACTGTAATAAATACCTACAGCGGTAAATTAAAAGAGGTATTCATTAATGATGGTTCCTTGGTAAATATGGGGGATATTTTATACATAATAGAGCATGACAACCTGCTTACTGAACGGGATTACTATAGTAAGCAGTTGTCAGAGACAGATAGCACATTAAATATGCTTAGCAAATATAAAAGGTCTGTGGAGGATGGAATTAATTATTTTAATGAAGACCCAGTTGAAGAAGAATATTTTGTTAAGACAAAATCATACCTGGTAAACTACAAAATTGCAGAAAAAGACCTTAATTATAACAACAAAGAACGGGATATAAATGTGGTTTCTATTAATGAACAACTAGTTAACCATAATAATGAGCTTTCTTATATAAAAGCTTTGAAATCATCTATAAGCTCTAATAAGAATCTATTTACCTCATCAGGTAGTGAGCAGGAATACTACAACAAATATCTTAAGTATCAAAGTGATTATCAAACACTTAATCAGAAATATGCAAATGCAAAAACAGAGATTAATAATTCTGTTACAGAAGAGGGATTAGTTAATTCCTTAGAATATTACAACAATACTCTTGAGGGCTTGAAGACTCTAAAATCAAGTATAGAAGATAAAGAGAGTTTATTTGATATTGAAAGCTCATACAGCCTTCAGTATGAGGAATACATTAATAAGCTTGAAGACCTTACCATCTCTTATGAACAAGCAAAGGAAAACTATGAGGTTAACAAGGCCTTGGAGGGCTTGGCTATTTCGGAGTGGGATGTGCAGCAGTCAAAGGTAATGATGGAGGAATCACAAAGAGCAATCGATACCTATGAGGTAAGCTTTTTGAATAGTATAATAGCGAACATTACTGAAGTCGAGAAGAATATAGAGGATATTACTCTTAATAAGGATAAGACTATCAGTAAGGAAGCTTTACTTGAGAGAAACGAGACGGAACGGGTAGCTGCTCTTGATAACTTCAAACTACAGTATATCGTAGAGCTAGATAATACGATTAAAACCTTAGAGGATAATATTACAAAACTTGAAACGAATAAACAGACCTTAGAGATACTTGGCGAAAAGACTGTTATTGATGAAGAAGGGACAGAAGCCAGTCTCTCACAATATCGTAACAATGAATTAGCTAGCACAATAAGTAGCATTAAATCATATGAGAGCAGAAAGGCTGAATTAGAGACTAATATTGATAAACTCAACTCACAGATTGATAGTGCGATAGTAAAGGCAACTATGACAGGTACTATAAATAGCAATATTGAACTGGTAGAGGGCAATATTCTGCAAAGCGGAATTGAAGTGATGAGTATTATTCCGGATAATGACAGCGATTATAAGGTCAATATATATGTTAGTAATGAGGATATAGGTAAGTTAAAGAAGGACATGCAGGTAAAATTTAATATATATGCCCTACCTAACACGGAATATGGTTATCTAACTGGATCTATTGATAATATATCGAAAGATTTGAAGGTAGATAATGCTTCAGGATCAGCTTATTATCTTGTGGAGGCTAGACTTGATAAGAGTGAATTAATAAATTCAAAGGGACAAGAAGGGAACCTTAAGGCAGGAATGGCCTGTCAAGCGCAAATGGTTACTGAAAACAAGAGGATACTAAATTATTTACTTGAAAAGATAAATCTATGGATGGATGAATAAGGTGGAGAGAAAACCAAAGTACATGAATATGAAAAAGAATAGAAGAGATATTTCAAATAAATCTATTAATATAAGAAGGATAAGTATATCCATATGCCTATGTCTTAGCGTTATATTGAAGCTTGGTGTACCAGTATCAGCAGAAGTAAGTGAAGCTGATGCATATTATGAAATAGGTACTGGTAATGGCATTGGTACATATGATTATGATGATCTATTGTCTAGGTATAGGACAAATAGTATTGCCTATAAAAGAAATATGCTTGAATATCAAATACAAGTATTCAACAGTAATTTAGAAGATGAAAACCATTCTAATATAAATATACAACATCTGAACGTTTTAGAAAGGATAGAGGAATTAGAGCAAGCAAAGAAAGCTTTGATTGAGTATAAGAAAGTTTTATTGTCACAGAAAACTCAGATGGTCACAGGGTCTGCTATTACGATAGATAATACTCTAGCAGATAATAAACAGGAGCAAATTAATGAGATAGACACCCAGATAATGAGCATTGATTCACAGCTACTACAGTACAACAGTACAAAAAGCTCTGTAGAAGTAAATCTTTCAGAAGCAAGGCTATCAAAGAATATATCTAGCTTTTACTCAAGCCATCAGGGCATGATTGAAAACGAAGCCAGGAGAAAGATGGAGAATGATTTTCTTAAACAATGCTATAGCCTAATTATATATCAGGAGCAGTTGGATTATTATAAAGCGTACAATGGTTACCTAACAGTCTTGAGGGAAGCGGATTCTATACGGTATCGATATGGCTTAGTGACTGATATAGTGTTGGATGCTGACGAAGTAAACATATTACATAACCAGGGAACAATTAATGAAAATGTAAACTCATATAAAGCTGAGATTAATGCTATTAAAAATGATACGGGAATTATAGATGAGCCAATAATAAGGTTAGAGTTGTTTTATTATAAAAATGTATATGATTTAGAGAATACGATACAAGAATTTATCTATAGGAATTCAGGATATCAGCAAATAAGGAATTATATAAGTAGCTATCAAGAATATAGGGATACTGCTAAAACAAGTAGTTATACATCTAATCGCCAGACTGAAGCTAGAATAGAATACTATAAACTACAAAAGGAAGAGCTTGAAGATAGTATAGGGGCATACGTAACCAAAGCTGTCAATTCCTATGAAAAAGCCATTATATCTCGGGATGCATCATGGAAGGAGCTACAGGTTAAGAATAACCAATACAATGCTTATGTAACCAAATATAAATATAAGAGAGCTAGTCAGCTCGATGTAGCCAAGATGTTATACGAAAAAGAAGCCGCAGAATTAGCTTATTATCAATGCTGCTATGATATTGTAATTTGGCAGGATATAATTGACAATTGTATTTATGGGGAACAATAAGCCCAACATACCGTGGTGTAATCATTTATATAGATGTAAGTATTATATTTTAACCTAAATAAGGAGGATTTATTAATGAAGAAACGTATTATTTCACTACTGTTGGTAATGGCTTTGGTTATAACAATGTTCTCTGCCGGCACC
>JAQVQL010000195.1 GCA_028701595.1 Herbinix sp. | reverse complement strand
AAATTTATTAGAACCTGGTTCAAATCATCCTCATTAATCTTTTCACCGTTAATTTGAACTCCTCCCTGTCTTATCAATCGTATAAACTCACTTCTGCTATTAATTAACTCCATTGCTATAAGCTGTGGAATTGCATCGTTTACAGTATCCTTATCTAGATTTATGAGCATGGTGGGAATGTCCTTAGGAATTGCTTTCTTACTAAAAGCAGCATCGTAGTATTCCATAGCCTTCAAGGCTTCTTCATGGGAATGGTATAGGGATGTTATGGTTCTAGCCAGTCTATACTTAACATCTCTTGGGTTAACTCCACTTTCTAGTTCTAGCTTAATGCCCTCAATATCGTCGGGATGCTCATCTGTGGTTAATTCATAGTACCTTACAATTAAATCATCGGGTATCTCCATAACCTTTTTAAACATCACCTCCGATGGCTCGCTCACTCCAATATAATTACCAAGACTCTTGCTCATTTTCTCGATACCGTCAAGTCCCTCCAGGATAGGCATAAATATAGCGACCTGTTGTTCTTGTCCCATGGATTTTTGCAGGGTTCTCCCCATAAGGATGTTGAATGTCTGATCGGTTCCACCCAGTTCAATATCAGCTTTTAGCTCTATTGAATCACGAGCCTGCATCAAGGGATAGAAAAACTCGTGTATTCCTATGGGTATCCCTTTATTATAGCGGGTATGAAAATCATCTCTTTCTAGCATCCTAGCAACTGTGGTTGTGGAAGCAAGCCTTATAACCTCTTCAAAGTTTATCCTTGAAAGCCACTCGCTGTTAAATCTAACTATAGTTTTCCTCTGATCTAGCACCTTGAATATTTGTTCACAGTATGTTAGTGCATTTTCCTTTACCTGCTCATCAGTAAGTGCTACCCTACCCTTTGCTTTTCCTGTTGGATCACCTATTTTACCGGTAAAGTCGCCGATTACAATTATTACAGTGTGGCCCAAATCCTGCATTTGCTTTATCTTTCTAAGCACTACCGTATGACCAAGATGAATATCCGGTGCAGACGGATCAAGTCCCAATTTAATGATAAGTGGTTTGTTCTGCTTATGGGATTTTTCAAGTTTTAGTAATAATTCTTCTTTGTTTACACACTGGTGAACTCCCTTTAATATTATTTTTAGTTGCTCTTTCGGTGCTACCATTTCCAATCCTCCTTGAAATTTGATTTTTAATAATGCTTATAACGGAGGATTTGTCCTCCTTTAAATTTGATTTTTAATAATGCTTATAACGGAACAATAAAAAACTCCCGTCCTTCTGTTTCCAAAAGGACGAGAGATTATCTCGTGTTACCACCTAAAGTTTATAGGTAACTCGCATTACCTACCTTATAGAGTACGGCTATAGCGATACCCTTGCACTAAATAACGGTGTGCCATCCGTCGTAGCCTACTTGATGTATCTTTTCGGTACGCAACTCCAAGAGGTATTCACATTTTCCATTCATGAGCCTCTCATCAACCGGCTTCTTTCTGTTTGAAGTCAAAAATGCTACTATTTCTTTTCATAGTCTTTTTCATGAAATTCTCGGTTTGACCCGGACAAGACAGGGGAAACGTCCCCGCGTCTTTTTTGTTATAATATCAGGGTTCTTAAAATATGTCAACCCCTCTTTTTGGCTATTCTGTTCTAAGCGCTTCTACTGGATCCTTCTTAGCTGCCTTTCTTGATGGAATTAGTCCAGCTATCAGAGTCAGTAACATACTTAATACAACTAGCACTATGGCACTCCATATGGGAAGAGAAGCACTTATGTCTGTGGTATTAGCTGCTACATGAATTATTGCATTTATGGGCATCAGTAGCAGTAATGTAACGCCTACACCGATAAGACCGGCGAATAAACCAACAATAAAGGTTTCTGCATTAAATACCTGAGAAATATTTCTCTTTGAAGCTCCGATAGCACGAAGAATACCAATCTCCTTTGTACGCTCTAGTACAGATATAAATGTTATGATACCTATCATGATTGATGATACAATGAGGGACACAGCCACAAAGGCTATCAAAACATAGGATATGACATTCACTATCGTAGTTACTGATGACATCAAGAGGCCTACATAGTCAGTGTAGTTAATTTGATTCTCCGCACTAGCGGTACTATTGTATTTCTCTATTGTATCTGTAATAGCCTCTTTATCTTCGAAATTATCTGCGTAAAGGCTTATAGATGACGGCACATCAAGGCTTACATAACCAAAATTAGTCATATTACTCTCATAGCTACCTGTCGATATATAGAAATCATACATGGTCAGTAGTGTTTCATTATCAGGTTCCTTTAGGTATTCATCCAGTATCGCTGCCATTTCTGTTTCACCCATTGAAAGCATCATTTCAGCACTAGTCGGATTTTCAATAGACATCATTTGTATAATGTTTTTGGCTAGCTTCGCCTTTTCAGATATGCCAAGTCCCGAGAGATATTCTATTGTATCCGCAGCCTTGGCTTCGTCGTTCTTAGGCTCGAATGTCATACCATTAACCACGTTAGTATCAGGACTTGCTTCCTGAGCGGTAACAACATCACTGTTATTGGTTTTCTCAATTATATAATCAGTCAGAGCTTTTGTGTAGCCGATACTTCTATTGATTGAGGTGTAGGAGGCGTCCTCCATGGGGCGAACGATTCCCACGACCTTAAGCTCCAGTGAATTCTTTACCAGATCGGTCAGCCTATCTTTATCTTCCCCAATATATTCGTATAAACCACTATCATTTTTCACATAATAATCACTGGTAGGTACCATATAAAATGTTTGGTTATGAAGCTCTTCATAGCTCCAATTATATGTCTTAAACTCTATCTCCACGCCGGATTCTACCTTATCTAAGAGCTCCATATATTCATTTGAAGGTAAAATACCAAGCTCATAAAGAGCTGATAAGCTAATCTCATTGTTTTTATCAAGCACTAAAACTAATTCATTATACTCTCTAGGCCAGCTTCCATAAAGAACCTCATAGTTATCTGTTATTGCCGGGCTAATCAACAAATCATCAGAACCAGGTAAGAGCTCCGTAAAGTTGCTATTATTGCTTTGCATGCTCATTCCCATAGACATATCATTATTCATTCCACTGTAGACTCTGTTGCTAAAACCACTACCATTCGTATTTATTAGTTCTCTGTTAGGGTCGTAAGCGTATGTGTCAAACGATACATTATATGAATAGACTATACCGTTTTCACCGATATATTGATGAATTTCATTATCCTTATTATCCAAATATTCTTTTAATGGAGAAAGATTGTTTTTCTTAATGCTGGTGGTTGATTTGTTTGCCATCTCCAGATTGTAAGCGTTGGAATAAATCTCATCCAACTCGTGGTCTATATCACTTGTTGCATAATCCATTCCAACCTCCATCATACTTGCAATATCAAATGATTGGGCTTCAATTGTAATGGGATAGGATACCATAGTATCTCTCTGAATTTTATCAATATAGTTATTAACGCCAGTGGAAAGAGATAATATAAGAGCTATACCAATAATTCCTATTGATCCTGCAAAGGATGTCAGGATGGTTCTGCCTTTTTTCGTACGCAAATTATTAAAGCTTAGAGATAAAGCCGTAAAAAAAGACATTGATGCTTTTCCCATATTCTTATGCTTAGGCTCTTCAAGCTTAGCCTCGTCTATCTCATAGGGATTAGAATCGTCTATGATTTTGCCATCCCTAAGCTTTACAATACGGTTTGCATATTCACTGGCAAGCTCGGCATTATGAGTAACCATAATAACAAGACGGTCTTTGGCAATTTCCTTGATAAGCTCCATTACTTGAACACTTGTCCCTGTATCAAGTGCTCCTGTAGGTTCATCCGCTAGAAGGATGTCAGGATTGTTCACAAGAGCACGGGCAATGGCTACACGCTGCATTTGCCCACCTGACATCTGATTAGGGCGTTTGTGAAGCTGATCGCCAAGCCCCACCTTAGTAAGAGCTTCCTTAGCCCTTCTTTTTCTCTCCATCCTAGATATTCCTGAAATAGTGAGTGCTAGCTCTACATTTGCTAGTATCGATTGATGTGAAATAAGATTATAGCTTTGAAAAACAAAGCCAATTGTATGATTCCTATAGGAATCCCAATCACGATCCTTATATTTTCTAGTAGATATGCTGTTTATAACCATATCCCCTTTATCATAACGGTCAAGGCCTCCGATAATATTAAGTAGCGTGGTTTTTCCAGATCCACTAGGGCCAAGTATTGCTACGAACTCGTTATCCCGCAGATTCAGACTTACATCATTGAGGGCGTTTTGTGTAAGCTCACCTGTAATATACTGTTTACTAATATTTTTAATTTGAAGCATATTGTTTCTCCTTCTTTCTAATCTCGTACATTCGACATTATATAATATATATTTTTAGTATCATCATCTATGCTAACTCCAATTCCTGCCAGACGCATATTCCTATTATATTAATCTTATATGATAATTACAAGATATTCTCTGTTTTCTAATAGAAATTTAATAAAAACGTGACTAGGGCGTAACAGGGGAGGACAAGGGAAAGACAAGGGGACGTATCATCCCCTTGTCTTTGCTCTTATCTTCCCCTTATCTTTTGCTCTCCTATGATACTAATTGTATTCCCTAATATAATAAGTGACAATTCCATTCTTCATATTTACTTTCAATTTACAATCACCTATAACAACATAATCGTCTTCATTAATACCATGTGTCTCATTCGTTGTAAAGGATTC
>JAQVQL010000194.1 GCA_028701595.1 Herbinix sp. | reverse complement strand
AAATTTGGATTAGGTCAAGCGCAAGCGGTTGTCTTATTTGTAATAGTGGCAGTTGTATCAATTCTACAGGTAACCATATCAAGAAGGGGGGAGATTGAGGCATGAAAAGGAATAAGGGCATATTCACCTATATCATTATGCTTATTTTGCTTGTAATTTTTATAATACCCTTCTACATATTGGTGATTAATACATTCAAGACTACACAGGAGTTTGTATTAAATCCTTTTAGTTGGCCAGAGTCATTTAGACTCGATAATTATAGGGAAGCTATTAGAAAAATGAATTTTACGCTTTCTTTTAAGAACACATTTATTATTAGTGGAGCTACAGTAATACTTAATACCTTCCTCTCATCTATGATTGCCTATGTTTTATCAAGAAAGAGCTGGAAGATTAATAAGTTTATTTTTATGCTATTAGTGGTATCTATGGTAGCACCCTTTCAGGTTTATATGATTCCCTTAGTTAAGATCTACGGGGGGATGCTTGGTATGTCTAATAATCTTGCCTTAGTTGTATATGTTGGATTGGGACTTACTATTCCCTTCTCGGTTTTTCTTTATAGAGGATTCCTTAATAGTATACCTAAGGAACTAGATGAGGCTGCACTTATAGATGGTTGTAGTATGGAAAAAACATTTTTTAGAATTATTTTGCCATTGATGAAGCCGATAATGATTACAGTAATGGTATTTGTGGGACTGGGATCTTGGAATGAATATCTTATGACTAGTCTGTTTCTTACAAGGACGGAGACAAGAACCCTATCAATAGCAGCATTTACATTCCTTACAAATAGGTCGGCAGATTATTCTCCTATGATGGCAGGATTAGTGTTAGGCATTATTCCGATATTGATTTTTTATCTATTTGGTCAAAAATATATTATTGAAGGTGTTGTACAAGGTAGTGTTAAGGGATAAAATAAAGCTAGTTATAATAGAAGATACAATAAATGACGATGGAGGTTTTAAAATGGCTGTGTTTCAAATGGATGTATTTTCAAAAGCATTAGAAAGGAAAACCTGTATTCATATGGTAATGCCTAACGATATTCCCCCTACGATGACTGAAGGTAATGAAAATTACATTAGAAAGATGAAAGTTCTGTTCTTACTTCATGGGTATTCAGGCTCTAGCAATGATTGGTTATTAGGAAGCACAATTCAGGAATTAGCTATAAAATACAATATAGCTATTGTTATGCCATCTGGTGATAATAGCTTCTACCTTGATGGAAAAGGAAAGGGGCGGGCATACTGCAGATATGTAGGAGAGGAGTTGGTAGACTATGTAAGAGATACCTTTAGCTTATCAAAGGATAAGGAGGATACTTATATAGGAGGACTTTCAATGGGTGGGTTTGGAGCTATTCACACCGGATTATATTATCCTGAGACATTTGGAAAGATTGTTGCTCTTTCTTCTGCGCTTATTATTCATAACATAAAGAATAAGACAGAGGAGTTCGAAGATGCAATTGCAGACTACGCATATTATAGCTCTGTATTTGGAGATCTTGACAAGCTTGAATCTAATAAGAACAATCCTGAGTATTTGATAAAGGAATTGAAAAAGGAGAACAAACCAATTCCTGCTATATACATGGCTTGTGGAACAGAGGATTTTCTTATCCAAGAGAACAGAGCATTCCATAAGTTTTTAGAAGATGAAGATGTAGATGTAGAATATATAGAGAGTCCTGGTATACATGATTGGAACTTCTGGAATTCTTATTTAGAACCTTCAATACAATGGATTCTAGGCTAATACATTTATAGGGTTAATTGAAGACTAGTTGAAGTATATAAAATAAAGGCATAAAAGGAGCTTTTTGCATGCATAAAGTAAATCATATAACTAAGAATAGCAAAAAGATAAAAGTAGATAAGGAAGCTATAAATAAGCTATTTGATACAAAGAATATTAACTGGATAGACGAGATAATAAAGGGAGATATGCCTGGCGATAAAATTGAAATTGGTATTGAGCATATTAAGAAGGCTCGGGTAATCCTACCAAGGCTTCTTGATATTCTACTCTCGGTTGTTAATGAACAACCTAACCACAGAGCGGTTATTGCGGTCAGTGGGGGTTCAGGGGTAGGAAAATCCGAGATAGCAGCTTTACTATCATTCTATCTGAATACTATGGGTTTGGATAGCTATACATTATCTGGTGATAACTATCCCTATAGAATACCAAAATATAATGATGCTGAAAGGCTAAGAATTTTTAGGCAATGGGGAATTCAAGGACTTATATCACATGGTAGATATACTAAAGAGGTGGGCGACCTTCTAAAGGAGTTTCAAAGGTTAGGTCAAGATTCGAATCCTGAATATGTTGAAAAGTACTCATGGCTTTCAATATATAATTCCGCAGGAAGAAATGGTTTGAAGAGTTATCTGGGTACACATAAGGAAATTAATTTTTTAGAGCTTAATAATATAATCTCTCAGTTTAAGAATGGTGTAAATTCAATCCTTTTAAAAAGAATGGGAAGAGAAGAAGCAGAATTATGGTATGAGCCTGTAGACTTTAGTAATAAAAAGGTGATGATTATTGAGTGGACTCATAGTAGTAATAATAATCTTCTAGGAGTTGATATTCCAATTCTACTTAATAGTACCCCTGAGGAGACTCTTGAACATAGAAAGGCTCGTAATAGAGATGGAGCTATAGATAGCCCATTTACATCTATGGTGCTTGCTATAGAGCAGGAAATGCTTGTCTCTCAAGCTATAAAGGCTAAGATTATTCTAGCTAAGAGTGGTGATGTATTATCGTATAATGATTATATAAGGGCAATATCAAATGACATTAATAATTGATACTCTAATGCAAAGGAACGTAATATGATGAAAAATCAGAACATACTAAATACAGGCCCGATGCTTAATGCTTATCCTGATAGTATAGGTGGAGATTTGAATGGTAGTATTAATCTGTTAAGGTCTCCAGAATTAGAAAATGTCTTCCAGACGTTTTATATATTACCCAGTATTTTTAATACAGATTTGGATAGAGGATTTTCTGTTATTGACTACAGACTAAATGAAGCCTATACTACTGAAGAAGATTTAAGCAATCTGAGTGATATGAATATCGCACTTAAATTGGATTTTATATTAAATCACTGCTCTGTCTTATCAAAGCAATTTCAGGATATTATTGATAAGGGTAAGGAATCCATATATAAGGATTTCTTTATCAACTGGAATAAGTTCTGGGACGGATATGGTGAAATGACCGAAGAGGGCTATATTCGTCCTTATGATGAATTGCTTCAAAATATGTTTTTCAGAAAGCCAGGACTTCCAATACTTAAGGTGCGTATGCCTGATGGACAGGAGATACCATATTGGAATACCTTCTATCAGGAAGTTAAATATAACAAAATCAGAAGCTATGTTCTAATAAAAAAACTAGATATACAATATGTTACTGCCGTGAAGCTAGAAGACTTAGTAAACAAGGCAATAGATGAAGGTAAAAAGCCTAAGGATATAGATTTTGAAGGTTTTGAGCAATATAGAGACGGTGTAATTGGGGTATTAGAAGCAGAAAGACAGTATCTGGGTCAGATGGACCTGAATATCAAATCGCCGCTGGTATGGGAGTTTTATGACGACACATTAAGAAAACTTAAAGATTATGGGGCAGCAATTGTTAGGCTTGATGCTTTTGCCTATGCTCCAAAGGAGCCTGGGGAGAGAAATTTTCTTAATGATCCGGGAACATGGGATCTGCTAGGACGTATTAAGGAGCTGGCTAACAAATATGATTTAAGACTCTTACCAGAGATACATTCTAAATATGAGGATAAAGTTCATGAAAGACTGGCTGAAAAGGGCTATATAACATACGACTTTTTTCTACCGGGCCTAATTATTGATGCATTTGAAAACAAGAATAACGAGCACCTAGTTAAGTGGATTTGTGATTTAGTTCAGAAGAATATAAAAACTGTCAACATGTTAGGTTGTCATGATGGAATTCCTCTACTAGATTTAAAGGGGCTAATACCCGATGAACAGATTGATGAGTTGATAAATATAGTTGTATCAAGAGGTGGATTAGTAAAGGATTTACATGGGAAGAAGAATATTTACTATCAAGTAAATGCTACCTATTTCAGTGCTTTGGGAGAGGATGAAAGAAAACTCCTACTGGCTAGGGCAATACAAATATTTATGCCAGGCATACCGCAGGTATGGTATTTAGATCTTTTCGCAGGAGCAAATGACTATGAGGCTGTAAAAAGGGAAGGATCTGGTGGACATAAGGAGATAAATCGCACTAATTTGACCATGGAGCAAGTTATGGGTGGGCTAAAGAAAGATGTTGTAAGAAAGCAGCTAGAGTTACTTAGATTTAGAAACACCTTTCCTGCATTTGGTTTTGATGCAAAATTACAGGTGTTTAATAACGAACCACATATACTTGAACTACATTGGGAAAATAATTCTTCTAGTGCTACATTAAAAGCTGACTTAATAGATTGTTCATTTAAGATTACTGCAGTGGATGAAAACGGGGAAGCATATAATAAGACACCAGAAATTTAGAAGTATATGATAGTGTAAAACTATTCATTTGCCCTTTTATATGATAGTAGGCATATTAAAGCAATATATAATTTGCTTTAATATGCCTATATCTTTGATGTTATTTGCGAGCTTCTTCTAATACAACAAGAACAGCACCGCTACCAAAAAGTGCGTACCATGGGCTCTCAATAGTAGGTAATTCTTC
>JAQVQL010000193.1 GCA_028701595.1 Herbinix sp. | reverse complement strand
CAAAAATCCTATAACGCTTGCATAGGAAGTAGCAAATGGAACACTACCGTATCTTGTCATTATTAATGGATAGGTACTTATAATGGCAATTACTATACCCAAAATAGTAAATACCGCAAAAAACTTACCTATAATGATATCTCCGGCAGTGACCGGTGATGTAAGTAAGAGCTGATCCGTCCTCTGCTTGTTCTCCTCCGCCATCAGTCTCATTGTCAATAGAGGCACAAGCAGTACGAACATAAAGCTTGCATTTGCTACTGTATATTCAAAATTAGCAGTTGCATTAAGCAAATTATTCAAATAAAAGTATATTCCAAAAATAACTAAAAATATTGCGATAAAAACATATCCAATCATAGAAGTAAAATAAGATCTTAACTCTTTTTTATAAATCGCTAGCATCTGAATTTACCTCCTCTTCATCCGTATATGTCTCATCATCCTCAAGATAGGTGTTATCATCCTCAAGATAGGTATTATCTTGTGTTACCTTAAGGAAGATGTCCTCAAGGCTCATACGGATGGACTGCATCTCTAAGATAGGAGTCTTTACTTCGCACATGCTAAAGAATACATCCTCTCTAATATCTTCATCCTCCTTGCAGAATAGAGTAAGACTTATTGTTCCCTGCTCAAAGGATTCTTCTTCCTCTAGCTTTGTGATCTTATCTATCTTACCAAGCTCACTGATTATCAAATCCTTATCGCCTCGAACTACAAGCTTAAGACCTCCTGTGGAGCCTAAATGCATACTGAGATTTTCAGGTTTATCCTGTAGAACTAATTTGCCTTTATCAATAATCAAAATGCTATCACAAACAGCACTAACCTCTTGCATAATATGGGAGCTTAAAATAACAGTATGATTCTTACTTAGCTCACGGATTAATTCTCTGATTTCAATAATCTGCTTTGGGTCAAGGCCTACTGTTGGCTCATCCAAAATAATCAGCTCAGGGTATCCCATAATTGCTTGTGCCAAACCTACTCTCTGCTTATATCCCTTTGACAAATGCTTAATTATGCGGTCCTTCATATCTGTTATCTTGGTGGTCTCCATAATTTCCTCCACCATTTGCTTTCTTGTCTGATGCTTTACCTTCTTAATATCCGCCACAAAATTTAGGTATTCAACTACCGTTAACTCAGGATATAAGGGTGGGAATTCTGGCAGATATCCTATCATCCTTTTTACTTCCTCGGGCTCTTCAAATACATCAAGTCCATTGACAGTAACCGTCCCCTCCGTCGCAGATATATAACCTGTAATGATATTCATGGTTGTTGATTTTCCTGCACCGTTTGGCCCCAGAAAGCCTAATATCTGTCCCTTATCTACGGTAAAGGATAAATTATCTACGGCAGTATGATTTCCATATACCTTAACTAGATTTTTTACCTCAATCAAAACAGTATCCTCCTCATATTGCTTTTTTCTATCCATAATAATACAACAAGAATACGAAAAATTTGTGAACAAATCTATTTTTATCCGATTACATCATTCATGGCATACATTCCAGGTGCTTTACCTGGTAAAAATTTAGCAGCTTGAATAGCACCCTTCGCAAATATTGCCTTAGAGTAAGC
Source organism: Herbinix sp. (assembly GCA_028701595.1). Classification (GTDB taxonomy): domain Bacteria; phylum Bacillota; class Clostridia; order Lachnospirales; family Lachnospiraceae; genus Mobilitalea. The sequence goes on along the minus strand of JAQVQL010000193.1, from coordinate 3,190 downwards.
AGTATGCTTTATTTCAATAACCTCATCACTACCTGCAAATATTACTTCATGCTCTCCGACAATAGTTCCACCTCGTACAGATGATATACCGATTTCATTCTTTACTCTTGGTGCTCGGATATCGGTACGGTCATATACATATTCATATTGATTATCTAAGGCTTCATTGATTGAATCTGCTATGGCTAAAGCTGTTCCTGATGGGGCATCCACTTTCTTGCTGTGATGCTTTTCTATTATTTCTATATCAAAGCCGGAATCTGCAAGTACCCTTGCCGCTTCTTCCACCAGTTTAAATATGAGATTAACTCCCATGGACATATTAGCCGACCTAAGAATTGGTATTTGCTTAGATGCTTCATCTATTAGTCCTTGGTCCTCTTTGGAGAACCCCGTAGTACATAGGACTATACCAATATTACGCATTATGGCAAAATCAAGCATTTCCCTAACGTTTACAGGGGATGAGAAATCAATAATTACATCTGCAGGCACCTTACACTGCATAAAGCTATAAAATACAGGATATTTATCGTCTCTACCTTTACTAACATCTATACCAGCCACAATAAGAGCATTTTCATCCTCCTCAACCATCTGAGTAATTACATTTCCCATTTTACCCCTACAGCCTCGTAAAATGATATTTGTCATATGCTTCCTCCAATCATATTATTGAGGACTGCTTCATCTTGTACTGGGAGCAGTCCTTTTTGTCTAGTTTCTATATTAATTTTTTTAGTTCAGTCTGTAGCCTCTCCACATTAGCTGGCTCCATCTCGGTTAATGGCTTTCTTAACGGTCCTACCTTATATCCCATAAGGTTTAGTGCAGCCTTTACAGGTATAGGATTCACCTCACAGAATAAGGCATTTATCAGAGGGATATACTTAAGCTGTAAATCACGGCTCGCGTTTACATCTCCCTCTAGATATTTTGCAACCATATCATGGGTTTCTCTAGGTACAATATTAGAGAGTACTGATATTACGCCAGCTCCACCAAGGGATAATACGGGAACTATCAGCTCATCGCATCCGGAATACAAATCTATATTCCCCTTTGTAAGACTCATGATCTCTGCAACCTGTGCAATATTTGAACTGGCTTCTTTTATGCCTACGATATTATCGACAGTCTTAACCAAAGTTGCTACTGTCTGTGGAAGCATATTACATCCTGTTCTGCTAGGAACATTGTACATAATAATAGGAAGAGATACGTTTTCTGCTATAGCTGTATAATGAGCTATAAGCCCTTTCTGCGTAGCCTTATTATAATACGGTGTAACTATCAATAATCCATCCACACCAAAGCTCTCGGCTTCCTTAGACAAATAAATGGCAGTTTCTGTACAGTTTGATCCTGTCCCTGCAATTACGGGAACTCTTTTATTTACCTTTTTAACAGTATACTTAATGCATTCTAAGTGCTCCTCATGGGTAAGCGTTGATGCCTCTCCAGTTGTACCACATATAATGATACTGTCTGTTTTATTCGAAATCTGAAATTCTATCAATTCTCCTAATTTCTCATAATCAACCTCATAGTTCTCTTTAAATGGCGTAACGATTGCTACACCTGCTCCTTTAAACAAAGCCATAATGACACCTCCAAAATTTTTTGTGTAAAATCATTGCGTTTAGTATTCATAATATGTTAAAGCGGTAAATAGGATGAACACTCCTATTCAAATAAAAAAGTCGACCTAAGAGTCGACACTAAAGAATTCTATACGTAAATAAATATTTACAATACATAATCTTTAGGCAGCACTCCATCCATTCTTGTGATGACAGTCATATAGTTATTCACCATATGCCCAGCAATAATAACTCAGGATTATTATCACTTCGGCAATATTCCCTTTCCACTGTATCAACTATCCCTGTGATATCTTACAGTGTACTATTGAATACTGCTCCTCTACCTTTAGCAATATTTCACGTTATTTGTAAACCTATATTAACATTTGACTTACCTAATGTCAAGAGTAATGAATAAAAAAGAGTTGCTACAAACATAATGGGCTTGTTTTGTAACAACTCATAACTTATCTATTAATATTCATCCAAATACTCTAACTTACTTACCGATACCTCATAGGCTACTCGCTTTTCAAATTCTGTCTCACTGAGTTTCTTTTGATATTCCCTGCTTTGAATTCTACCCCATATCTGTACATGACCGCCTACCTGAAAGCTTTCAGCAAATCTGGCGTTTCTTCCCCAGCTAATACAAGGAATATAATCTGATTTGCCATATGGTCTGTTTACTGCCAATAGTATGTCTGCGATTTCACGACCCAGCGGAGTTTTTCGGTATATCGGGGGCTTACACACATATCCGTCCAAAAAAATAAAATTAGGCTTAGCATTTTCCGCTAATTCATCGACAATTCTAACGTCTCTAGCAAATACCGATAGGACTAACTTGTTCTTGCTATCCTCGTGGCGGTTATAGGACCTAAACTGTCCTAGTATCTCTACGAATCTCCCCCTATAATCCTGCTTTACATCAATCAGTCGTTCCGAAACCATAATCGGAATAATGTCATATGAATTACTGAGTCTGCTTACTAGTACATCAACAACATAAAATCCTTCTCCAAATACATCATGACTAAAAACAAATTCACTAGCCACCTCTCCTGCAACACTTACTTGATTGTTATCAAATACTTTATCCGTCATATCGTACCTCTCCCTTCATAAGTGACGTTTCCTTTTACGCCACTACACTCTAAAATGTGGGGTAAATTTATCTGCTTTTCGTAAAAGCCTTCATTCACCTATGATATATATATGCAATTTTCCAGATTTTAGAAGTAAAAAATTACATATATCATAAGAATATCCAACATTTGTTATTATATACAAATAAATATCATATTTTTATGAAAAATATTGAATCAAAAGTTGATTATTTAATACTACTCTGATACAATGAAAAAGTTGTATTTCACGGTGACGAATAAATGAAAGAAGGTATATAGATGAAGCGAGAGGATATTAGAAACATCGCCATAATCGCTCATGTCGACCATGGTAAAACCACTCTGGTAGACGAGTTATTAAAGCAAAGCGGAGTATTTCGCTCTAATCAAAATGTTATGGATCGTGTTATGGATTCAAATGATTTGGAAAGAGAACGAGGTATTACTATTCTATCAAAAAATACCGCTGTAACA
>JAQVQL010000192.1 GCA_028701595.1 Herbinix sp. | reverse complement strand
CTACATCAGAATATCCCTTATGAAAAAGCTTCAGTGCCTTGTCCTCTTCCCACTCATAGACATTTGCTGTATTACCAACTCCTATTAACTTCCCAATATTCATATTTTACCCCTCATTACTCCAATTCCTTTAATTATTGATTCCCGTTCTTTCTTATATAAATCTGCAATGCTATTATCGCAAGTATTAGAGCATAAGCAGCAAGTACCATTAGTGCTAATCAATCACCCTCCGTAAACCTTCTGCGAATCCTTCTAGTCACAAACATAAAGATTAAATATGCGACAAAGTACAATATAAATACTATACCCTTATATTTGCCTTCAAATACTATCCGGGATATTGCCAACAGGGTCATAAAAACACCCATTAAGCTGTATGCTAATCCATATGCTGCAGTAAATTTCTTAATATCCTCTTCGGTCACTTGCTTCCAGTTATAGTCCAAAGTAAGTGATGGTTTTCGTCCTATCAATATGACTAAACCATATACTATTAATGCAGCTCCTAACCCAAGAATAACATAGTCAAATATTACATTGAAGCCCATAATTACCTCCTATACATGCTATTTATATGAAACACTACTCTAAATCTATATAATACATTTTATAATCCGTTAATGGGAAAATCCAATTGCTCCTCAGGTATTCCCAAATGTCTACCCCAATCCAATACCTCTTTCCAGGTTTCTTTATTATCATAGTTAAATTTAAACTGTTTGTCCTCAAAAATAGCAAGAATCTCTCTATCCTTCCAAAAGTGCATATACCAACCTTTAAGTATATGTCTTGATAGTTCACTAATATCCTCAGTTGATACAAGCATTTCATACATATGCCATCGATCTTGCGGTTTTTCGTGACCAGTAATGCATACTTTCTTAATTTCATATTTATTAATAATTCTATTGTCGTCTAAGCTTTCCTCTATAACAATACCAGTATACTTCATGACATAGCAACCCATTTCCTCTTAATATTTATCCTCACACTAATTTTACTCTATATCAAAGCTTATATTTTGTAGTCCTTGATAGTAATTGCCCTTCCTCGCGGTGAATCTAAGAACACAATAGTCAGGATCATTTATTCCCAACGGATAATATCTTTCAGACCCTTCAAACCATAATTTCTTTCTGGATTCCTCATCATTCGCGACTTCCATTTCACCGACCAGCAACAGACCCTTAAATCGATCTTGATCGACAAAATAAACACTGGCTTTCATATTTTTCTTAATCTGAGTGACTCTTTTCGATGATGTATTCGTACTAAACCAGATAGTCTTCATTCCATCACTTACTAAATTAAGCATAGCCTTAATGTTAGGATACCCATCATCGTCCAAGGTTCCAATCATAGCAATTTTTGAGCTCTTAATTAATTCAAGTCCTTTTTGTAATGCATTCTCCTTATCCATTCTATTCTCCTCTTTTATTTCGCTGTTCCCCTAAAGTTCCATCATTATTCAATTAATCCATTCATTTACCAGGCTCCCCTGTATCTCATTTATACAGATCCCAGGTCCTTCTGTTTTGTATTACATGAATAATTAATCCCAACTTTACATTTTGCCAGAATCACCATAGCATTTTCCTTGTTTTTCTATTTATATACATAGTATCATAATTTAATAGAATACAATAGTCATTTTCCAGTCCTTTGGTCATCTAATTACATCATTCCTTAAGGGAACTAACCCATTCGTCCGTTGTCACGACTTCTGAAAATCCCATTGCTTGTGTAACCAAAATAGATTTATGCAATTCTTCTGCTTCTACTTCACCAGCATTATTTTTAATGCTTAGTGTCCCTGTTGAATCAGATAGGAAGTTAACTTTAAATCCCAAATGACTAGCTTGTCTAGCTGTAGTATCACAGCACATCTGGGTCATATACCCACAAACTGCAACCTTTTTAATTTCGTTTTCTCTTAAAACTTCTTCTAGTTTTGTACCTGTAAAGCTTCCAGGCATATTCTTCTCAATCAAATAATCGAACCCAGCCTTTTTTACCTCCTCATGGAGCTCCCACTCCAAACTTCCTCTCACAAAGGCACTTGATCCCCTATTTGGATCAGTATGTTGAAGGGCAATCACTAAAATATTATTCTTCTTCGCCGCTTCCATAGCCTTTAGGATATTATTAAAACTACCTTGAGGATATGTAATTGGAAGTGCCCCTGAAAAATATTCATTTTGCACATCAATAACCAATAAAGCTTTCTTCATCTTATACTGCCTCCCACCATAGTGTTTTTCATTCTACTCTACAATATCTCCAAACGATACCAGATGCTGAGAATTAAGATTGGCAATGCTCGCAGTAATATATGGTCCCTCCCATATAACTGCCCTTGTGTAATTCATATCCGCACTTCACACAAGGAGTAAATGCTGTCTTTTTACTAAGGTAGGTCTGATAGCCACCAGGATTTCCAAAAAGATCCTTCTCAGTATCTCTTCCTCCTTGGTCTGCCATGCTTCTAAGTGTGTCCCTTATGCTATCGAATAGCATGTTATACTCATCATCAGATACATTAGCCATCTTTCTCTTGGGATGAATCCCAGATATATATAGAATGTCCTGTAATGCGCCGTTACCTAGACCAGGTATACGTTGCTCAGTAGCCAAAAAAGCTTTAGCAGATAGCTTATCAGTACCTTCCTTACGTAATGATTGAAAGTACTCTCTGTCAAATCTATCAGAAAGCGGTGATGGTTTTGTCTTGGCACCAAAATAATACATATTATCTAAGTCACCTTCATGAAATGCCCACATTCCGCCATACATCTGTACAGTACATACCAAGGCCGTATCATCATCAAATTCAATATAAAGCTGATGCTTCTTAGGAAGCTTCGTCAAGTCGTCATAATAGCGGGGTGTGACTCCATCCGTAAAGACTATGCGACAGTCCTCAACCTCTATTTCAAGCATTCCTGATATCGGATTGGATTTACCTATTGTCTTACCAGAGAGCAATTCATCATAATCCTCAGGCTTACCATGATACCAAGCAAAGGAGTGAGGCGATTGATTTGCCTTAACATAGCTGATGATTTTACCTCTAATTGTGTTATTCAATTGATTTGCCAAAACATAGCTTTCAGGTATTTCTAGCATAATGTTCCCCTCCCTCAAATAATTTATTGCTGTTTTTTTGCTATGAATACTCTTGCTTTATAATATGAGCAATTTTTTCAGCACTTTCATCAACAAAAAAATCCATCTCTTCTTCCGATAAATATGGATATTCTCTTTCTAAATTGTCTCTTTTTTCATTATAGAAGCCTGTAATATAGTTTCTTCTAATATCAAATGCATCTTTAGTAAAGAAACTTAAATATTTATTATCAAACCCATTTGCATTATTATATATTGAAAATGCTCTGAAATTAGGGTTGCTCTTTATATAGAGAAAATCTAGATCATACCAGTCTTTTTTTAAGGTCCATATCCATTCCTCTTTATTTTTCTTGAATAATTCTATGAACCTATCTTTACTTGGTCGGACTATACTATCAGCCCACATTTTATCAGCTAATAAGTGTGTCAGGTAACCGAGATAAAAAGATTTCTGTCTAGTATCATATTGCTTTCTTAGCTCTACAGAATAATATTTATCCACATATTCATTTAAATGGATATTCTTAAATCCGTCAGTATCAGTTGTCTTAAAATGCGAAATGTCAGCACTTGGAGAAAAAACCGACCAATCTTCATTTGGTATGCCACTGTCAGGAGCTATATTTCCAACAACAAATTCAGTTCGCGAGAGTCCACATATATAGTCAATTAATCTGTCTGCTATACGCAAATGCACCATCCAGGTAGCCATCTCTATCTCCTCTTCTTGTATTTCTGGTTAGGATTTTAATTTTACTCGATTATTTTTTGAAATCTCTAAAATATCTATCATTCCATAACTGAGCCTCAATATATCGGTTTTGCTTATCAAGTTCAGCCAAATACCTGCTAATATCATCAGTTTTCTCTAAAATAAATGATGTAAGTGTCTCTATGGTAAATGGATCCATTCTTTCATTAGAATCCAGCCTTGACATACTATCTCCAAAGGTAAAGCTGATATCTTCAGAGTCTATATTCCTTAATAATAATTTTGTCTTATTCCCCTTCTCAAACCATTTGTCCAAATATTCGCTCTCTCCTAATACAAAATATAAAGGAGTTTTGTTCTTAGGTTTTATGCCCATGTCAATAATTTTACTTAATAGCCATTCTTCTGTACGCTTTCTCTTTTTATAGTACCCATCAAAATCACTTGCGGTAAATCTACTAAAAGATGTGAAGGTTGAACCAGCATTTTGCGATAATTCTTCAGCTAGTTTATAAGCCTCATCGCTCGGCAATCTTGTTATACTCTGTAATGGAGTGCATCTGTTGTCGCAATAGTTAGTTATATATAGATTGTTTATCATAGCATGCTCCTAATTATCTACCTGTTCTATTTTTTTATATTCATATCATAAAACTTCGTCGTATAATCTTGTAGCTTCATCATTTGAAGAATAAATAATTTTATACCCCAAATAAGGCTACTAAGATTATACTTCCTTGTGGTATATATTGTCAAATTAGAATGATTATTTAACTACATTATTTAACTTCATTTTAGCACTCCTTGCGATAATAAAGTAATATATTATAAATCAAAAAAAGCCTTCCCAGTACTTTGAGCTTTTGTCTAGGAAGGTCTTTAATATTCATCACCCTATGGCGATAGGTTAATTCAATTGAATTCCCGTAATTACTTTAGAATAACTATAGAATACGGCG
>JAQVQL010000191.1 GCA_028701595.1 Herbinix sp. | reverse complement strand
AGAACTGAAGACCAAAGAGCTAATACTCGTAACACAGACTGGGTTATACAGACTATGGCTAATAAGACATATAACTATTTCCCTCACTACGATGGTTTGTTTGATGATGGAATCAACTCAATTGATCCTAACGCACAGCCAGGCGAATATTTTGATAGCTTAGAGCCTATTGAGAAGGAACTTCTTGATGGTTATGGTTACAAAACATTCCTTGATTTCTTAAGTCCTAGTATTCCTAATGAGCCTTGGTATCCTATGTGGTCATATACCAACACATGGAACACCGATACAGATTTTGGTGCAGCTAGAGCTAAGATGACAGATCTTAAGCATGATTATTTACCTAAAGCTATGATGGCACCTGCAGATCAATTTGATACTATTTGGGATGAGTATATGGAAGCCTATAGAACAGAGGTTGATATTGATGCTTATCTTGATGAGATTACAGCAGAAGCTAGAAGAAGAGCAGAATAATCTAAGGAAATTAATATGAACATATATTAACGATTGGTAAGATAAACCTATCGATTATAGGGGGGTGTCTTTTAGAATGGCAATGAAGCCGTTTAAGGCACCCTCATATTTAAAGCGAAAAGGGCTTATGAGTCCTGATATATAATTTTTGAGTGGAGGCACTAAAATGAATAAACGTAAACCTTATTATATAGTAATAGCTGCCTTGTGCTTTGCAACTATCATAAGCTGTTTTCTTCCTTATCTGCACCTTCCGGAGCAAGAGGGTGTGAGTGTTGGTTATACCTTTGACTCTACTAAGGCAGCGCTTGAAAGTAACATTATTAATGATGTTGCTAAGGAAACAGGTATAGCAAAGAAGATAGTATATAATACAGCCAAGAACATTGTAAATGGCAAGGATCGGCAGTCTATAGAGAATAGACTTAAAGAGAATGAATATTTTATTATAGATATCCTGACGCAGAGAATGGATGATATGGTAGTCGAACTGGATGAGTTTGGCGATATTGAAACGAGACATTTTTCATACTTTGGGATTATTAAGTTATCAGCCTCCGTAATAAAACAATTTAATCAAGACATTATTAATGCGTTTTTGGTTATTTTTACTCTGATAATGACGGTGGTATTATCATTTACATCTGGTTTTATAATGCTCTTTAAGAAAAATATAAGCGCTTATAAGCCGGTTAAGATATTATCGCTTCTAAATATAGTAATGTCTTTTACAGGGATATTAGCAATCAATTCAATCAGTATAGGGGCATTACAGGTAGAAAAGTTTTATAGTGAAAACTGGGGTATAGGTTTTTATGTCATTGCTGCTATTAATTTCTTAGTTCTTATAATTGCAATAATAGGTAATATGCACGAAAAATGGACTGGTATTGTTACCTTCAAGATGATATTAAGACAGAAGCAGTTAATTATAATGACAATTCCATTTATTTTATATACTCTGTTGTTCAGTTTTGGACCGTTAACAGGTTGGATAATGGCTTTTCAAAACTATAAGCCAGCCGCTCGCGCTAATCAGGTATGGATTGCATGGGACAAATTTGTCTATCTTTTATCAGACAAGGATTTTCTAATGGCCTTTAGAAATACGGTGGCTATGAGCTTAATTAACTTGGTCTTTAGCTTTGTATTTGCCATTGGATTTGCACTATTACTCAATGAGGTAGTAAACATTAAGTCAAAGAAGTTTGTTCAGACCGTTTCTTATCTGCCCCATTTTCTTTCTTGGATTATTGTTGCAGCCATTGTTAGAAATGTTCTATCTGTTGATGGTGGAATTATTAACGAACTGCTAGTTAGCTGGGGCATATTGGATGCACCAATTAACTACTTTGCAGATGGCAAGTATTTTTGGTGGATTGTTGGTCTTGCTGTTGTATGGAAGGAAACTGGTTGGAACAGTATTATATATCTGGCTTCCATAACATCAATTAATCCTGATTTATACGAAGCCGCCTCGATTGACGGAGCAGGAAGATTTAAGAAGATGCTACATATTACCCTACCCGGAATTAAACCAACAATATTTATTCTTCTAATAATAAATCTTGGTATGATAATGAACTCAGGGTTTGAGGCACAGTATCAATTGAAAAATGACTTGATTAAGAACACAGCAGAAGTTATTGATACATATGTACTTAATAAATCCTTTTTCCAAGGGGCTGATTTTTCAATCGGTACAGCCGCAGGTATATTTAAGAGTGTAATCAGTATTATTCTGGTATCCGTTGCAAATAGGACAGCCAAGGCATTTGACCAGGAAAGATTATATTAGAGGGAGGGGATAAATATGAAGAAAAAGAGTGTTATTAAAAAAAGTAATGGCGATATTGCGTTCATAATTATAAATACACTGTTATTAACAATTCTCTGTGTAGCAACCCTGTACCCTATCTTAAACACCTTGGCAGTATCCTTTAATGAGGCTGTAGATACACTGACAGGCGGAGTACGTTTATTACCCAGAAAGTGGACCGTGAAGAATTATGAAACGGTGTTTAACATGAGAAATTTGATGACAGGTGCTAAAATATCTGTATTAAGAACAGTTATAGCAACCGTTTTGCAGACATTTGTAACAGCTTTAATCGCGTATATACTTTCTAGAAAGGAATTTTATTTTAACAAACAGGTTTCTTTATTTTATGTATTAACCATGTATGTTAGTGCTGGAACTATACCGACTTTGCTATTATTTAAGGATTTGCATTTGACTAATACCTTTGCGGTATATATAATTCCCGGGATGGTATCGGCATATAATATGATAGTTATTCGTACATTTATGAATGGTTTGCCGAACAGTTTCGTGGAATCAGCTCAGGTGGATGGTGCTGGTCATATGAGAATTTTCATAAAAATTATTCTTCCATTGTGCAAACCGGTATTAGCTACAGTTGCATTGTTTATTGCAGTAGGCCAATGGAATTCATGGTTTGATGTTTTGATTTTCAATGCTCAAAGAGAGGACTTAACAACCCTACAGTACGAGTTGATGAAGCTTCTATCTTCAGTGTCGCAGCAAGCGGCTGATCCAAATGCCATGAAGAATGCGACTAGTATGGTAACACCTGAATCAGTTCGAGCAGCTGCAACTATGGTTACTGCATTTCCTATAGTTTGTCTCTATCCATTCCTGCAGAGATATTTTGTAAGTGGGTTAACAATAGGTGGAGTTAAGGAATAAAGAGCTAATAACATATTAATTGATATATAAATACAAGACATACTCCTATTATAAAAGGCAGGCATTGACAGAGTGTCTGTCTTTTAGTTTTCCTAATCTATATATTAAATTCAAGCTTTTACTTGTAATATAGTAAGTTTCTATGTACAATAAAAATATGTTTTATTTTTAAAATACAGGTTTTAGACACTCAAACATATAAGTTAGTGTGCTGGAATTTGATTACAGGGGAAATATATGAGAATTGGATTATTAAGGCATTTTAAAGTAAATTGTCCTCATAAAAGAATGATGACATCTAAGGAGTTTAGAGAATGGTCAAGAAAGTATGAGGGCTCAAAGGTAATCAAAAAAAAGGTGGACATGTATGGAATAGAATGGGACATATGTTATGTTAGCGATTTACCAAGAGCTATCTTAACGGCAGCAGAGGTATACAGTGGAAACCTTATGATAGACAAGCTCCTTAGGGAGGTTGATAATGCCCCATTTATACATACTGATCGACTAAAGCTACCATTTTCCGTATGGCATATCTGCGGGAGACTTGCCTGGTATTTTAAATTAAAAAGTCAGCCTGAGACGATTATAGGTACAAGAAAAAGGATTGAGAGGTTCTTAAACAGAATCGATTGGTCCAAGGAGAATATCCTTATTGTTTTTCATGGATTTATGCTTTATAATTTACAGAAGGAGCTACGCAAACGTGGCTTTCAGGGAGATAAGCTGAAGTTAGTTAAAAATGGCGTGTTATATGAGTATGTAACAGAAGAAGTAAAGGATGAGCTGGAAAATGAAAATCTCTCTGATCTGTGTAGGAAAGCTTAAAGAGAAATTCCTCACCATGGGTATAGATGAATATAAGAAAAGACTAGGAAGGTATTGTAATCTGGATATTATCGAACTTCCTGATGAAAAAACACCTGACAAAGCAAGCATTGCTATTGAGAAAGCCATAAAAAAGAAGGAGGGAGACAGAATCCTTAAGGTATTAAAGGAGGATTCCTATTGTATCGCCTTAGCTATTAAAGGAAACATGCTATCATCAGAGGAACTGGCAGACCAGATGGAAAAGTTATTTGTCTTGGGGAGAAGTCATATCAGCCTTGTTATTGGAGGCTCCTTAGGTCTTTCAGACGAGCTACTGGAACGAGCAGATTATCAGCTTAGCTTTTCAAAAATGACATATCCACATCAGCTAATGCGTTTAATATTACTGGAGCAGATATATAGGGCTTATAGGATCATTAATAATGAACCATATCATAAATAAGGGAGGACAAATCCTCCGTTATATGTACTGAGAACTTTAAAATTTGAATAGGAGGACAAATCCTCCGTTATATGTACTGAAAATTTAAATCTGAATAGGAGGATTGTATATGCATAACTTGGAATTTGCTATTAAGATGGAGATGGAGGGAAGACAGTATTATTTGGAGCAGGCTAAAAAGAATCAGGATAATGCAGCACTTAATAAGGTTTTTAGTATATTGGCTGATTCTGAAAAACAGCATGAAGAACTGCTTCGTAAGAGACTAAATAAAGAGGATTATACACTAACCGAAGGTGATAGCGCAGAGAAGATTAAGTCTGTATTTGGTGGACTTAAGGATTATGAGGCAAGTC
>JAQVQL010000190.1 GCA_028701595.1 Herbinix sp. | reverse complement strand
GACTGGGAGACCCTAACCATCCAGATGCGTGGTTATTACAACCGCTTATTAAGTGAAAAGAAGGAGGCCTACCGTAAGCTTTATGGTAAGGATAAGCTGAGCGACGAGGAAATAAGAATGCTTGAAGTACAGGTTGATTCGGAGCTTCGTAAGGGTTTTGATAAAAGGCTGTCAAAGGAGCAAGAAATATCCAAAAAGGCAGATGAGTACGAAATTATTATAGATTATTTTAAGGATCGTGAACTGCTTAAGCGTGGTTTGTTCGGCTACAGCTTTGATATGACAGTGGATAGTCGTTTAAACTCACTCTTTACAATTAGGAAGCTAATAATTGATCTTGTAGGTGGGGATCTTTCAGTCTTTGGCGACGAGAAGGACCGGGAATTTAATATAAGTATGGCAGTATCTACATGGATATTGTCCAACAAGGATAGGCGCAAATTCTATGACTGGATGGATGAGAAGGGTTATCTGAAAAAAGAGGTTGGAACAGGCGAGGGCTACTGGAAGCTTGTAAGAAGCTTTAATAATGATTTTAATACCAGTGAAGCTGACGATAATTATGTATGTTCATGGAGCGGTGGAAATGGCAGCTATACCTACAATTGCAAATTTATAGGCTACCATAGCTATTGGGGTAGTACTCATGATAATTGTTCTGGTGAATTCGTTAACAATACAGGAACCTCAAGCACACCAAAGAGTCTTTATGTAGGAGGCGAAAGGGTCGAAATAGATTTGAAGATTTCTGCAGAGACCTCTGATAACATATGCTTACATCTTGGAGCATCGATGTCCGCCAGCATTTCAGTGATTAACAAGGATGATCCCTTTATTTCCTATGGCACAGACACATCCATGTATGATGTAACCGAAAAGCATACCAAATCCTATATAGAATCTTATAAGAATGATACTAACACAGGCTATGAGGGAATGAGCGTGACCGTAGGTGGATATATGCCCACAGGCTATACGGAAGGTGACAAGGTATACATTCTTATCGGCTTAGGTGGTGGAAATAATTCAGTTACAACAGCATATGAGTATGAATGGCATTCTAACTAACAGCCAATATGTATTTGCTCAGCTTAGATTAATCATGTTAACTTGACAGCCAATAGCATTGAAAGGAGAAAAAATATGTCTAGGAAAAGCAAAAAGAAAATTCCACTTCCTATATTTATCCTTATATGCGGAGCTCTAGCATTTGCAATATATATTAGCCTGTCTACCCTTGCGCTTGCTATATGGGGTGATACGGTCACGGGAACAGTAGATAGCTATGAAAGCCGCTTGGATAATAAAAGTGCAGGGTCTAACCGCTCTCGCACCATCTCCAAGGGCTATTATTTCATGCTAAATGGTAGGGAATACAAGGGTTATGTAGTATATACCAGTGACGAGCAATGGCCCAGGCTTACTGATGGTGAGACACGGTCTGAACGGATTAGGTATCTGTCTGTCTTCCCCTATATTAACAAGCCCTCGACACTTGCAGAGTTTGACGAAATGGGTGAGCTAGCGATTATTTATCATATACTGTCTCCCACTGCTTGTACCTTACTGTTACTACTTGTCATTAAAACACAAAAGCGATATAATAAAAAAAAACAGCGTATAAAGGTTAATACATAAGGCTGTATTTATCTGCTGAAAGGAGTAAAGGTATGTGGTGGTTAGACCTCTGTAAAGGCAGGCAAGGATACTAAAATTGGAAGCAGGTTGATTGATACTCATACTGGTGTTAAACTTATCTACTAATCGAGGATGCCGATGTTCTCATCGGCATCCTCTTCTATGCAATACTGGCTATTGCTCTCATGTCAAATCGCTTTTTGGGTTACCGCTTTTTTATCGCTTTTGATAGATATCCTTAAAACTTTCTTATTGAAAATGAAATATCATTATGTTATAATCTAATTCGTTGCGTGAGAAAAATAATATATGCAGTTGTGGCGGAATTGGCATACGCGCTAGATTCAGGTTCTAGTCCGGGTTAACTGGGTGAGGGTTCAAGTCCCTTCAACTGCATCCTTATAAAACAAGGGTTCTAGAGTTTTTGATAAACTCCGGAACCCTTGTTTTTTTGTGTATGGAATGCAAATGGAATGCAACGGGAGAAAAACTTCATTATTTTTATCATATATCAAACATAAAACTGTAGTTTTTCTCTCTAACAAAGTATTTAGTTGCTCCACAATTCACTCTTATCTTTTATCTAACAATATATAAAATAAATTTGGATTACCAATCCCAAATATAACCTGTCTTGAATTTATCAACTCTTCATATGTCATAATATTAGTATGTGCGGCTTTACGACGTATCTGCTCATTTATATTTTTTATAATGTCTTTGCCTTGATTTAAGCATGTAATAGAACTTTTTACATTCTGTTGTATATAGTTCTTTAATTCGGTCATTGGAAACCTCGGATGATTGCACTTCTCAAAGAAAAAGCAACATTCTCCAAGTGTCATATCTCGATTTTGTTTCATTTTTTCATAATATTTATTTCTAGTAGATAAACTATTTATATTATGGCTATTTCTAAATGGGCGTATTATTAGTTCATTAATCTCTACCTCAAGAGCTCTACAATATTCCAAACAAATAGGTGCATAGTCAGCAGTTACACATGGCGTAACACCATCAAACAAGCATTCTGCCATTCCTAATATTCCCTTAGCCTTTTCATCTATATCTGCCCACACATGTGGAAAATAATTTTTTTCTATCCGTTTATAATAGCTTTGTAAAGAATCTGATAGATCACCAAATGAAAACATACTGGAAATCACAGTATGGTTCTGTTCACTAATTCTATATGCAACGTCTTCCTCATCTTCATTATCAATAGTTGTCTGGTCTAAAATTGTCTTTGAATTTTTTGAGTAACTTCCAATGATTGCAGCTGTTGTTCCATTAATACCTTGCATATCCAATATATATTTACACAAGATTTTGAACTGATTTCTATTTAATAAATCATTATTGCTTGGGCTAACTGATAATGCTTTTAAGCGATAACCATCATCACTCTCTAAGTTTTCTTCAAAACTTGTAACATCATTTCTAAATACTAATGCTGCCTGCTTTTTAACATCATTACTATACCTTTCTTCAAAAGCTCTTTTAAAGTTTGTAAAATAACCAATCATTTTATATATTTCTTCTGAATTGCTCCCAGCACTACGAATTCTGTTTTTTATATCAATCATAACTAGTGATTCCCGTATCGTAGTATATTTTACAGATATATCTGGAATGCCAACTAAACCTTGCTCTTTACTTCCTTTTTTGTATTTCCATATTAATTCTGAATTTTTCTGCCAGTACAACTCATTACCTTTTTGATAATATATTTCCAGTGTACCACCAGTAACTGGTCGAATCTTAAAAATATAACCTTTTGATGCCTCCATAATATCATTAGCTTCTATTAGTTCAAATTTGAATTCCGTAATAAAGGTTTCTTTTAAAGAGTACAGACACCATAACTCAAATAATTTATTTGAAAAATCATCAGAGTACCTTAGTAAATCCATGTTTGTTTCATCAATAAATATCAAAGAGCCCTTTTTAAACATCGCAAACCAGTCAAAGACACTTTGATATGATTTGGAATTTTTTATCTTACCCTTTCTCATTCGATTCATTACCAAATTATATTTTTCTCGGGGAAAATCGTTCTTGTATACATTTTTAATCAAACTAAGCTCTTTATAACATTCCAAAAAATATCCTTTCTTTGTAAAGACATTAAATGCTTTAGTATGTTCATCCAAAAGCTGTATTTCACTAAATATTTCTGTAATTGAAACTTTATTATTTTTATATAGTAAATATTTCTTTAACTCGGTTAGCAGTTCGATAACATACTCTATAATATATATAACATATACATTTTCGGGTGTTACATAAGTCTTTGTATTAACAATACATGGGTATTCTCTTGGCATTCTTACCTTGGACTTATGATGTACATATTCATTAATCCTAAGTCTTCCCTGTATTTCTCCAATAAACGTCTTACTTACTTCTTTATATGAAAATGAAAGATTCCGCTCAACATGAGAAATATACTTTCTTAAATTATCTATATTTGCAAGAATAATTCTTAAAAACACATCTATATTCTTTTCATTAAAATAATTATTATCCAATAATAAATTGCTTTCAAGAATACATGTATTAAAAGATGAAAAATACTGATTAACAAAAGTTAGAAATTCCTTATCAGAATACATGAACCTTATCTGTTCATCAGAGAATTTATTATTCATCTTTTTCACCTCCCTACTAAACAAGAGACTTAATACCTATCTTAGTTTTTATAAACCAACTATACTCATCTTTATTATGAAGTGATTCATAAAAGCTATTTAACTTTTCATACTTATAATCAATCATCTGTGGGACAATCCTATTGTATACAGCACTATCTACAATTTTTTTAATTGCAACTGATTTATTATCATCTTCAAGATATTTACCTACTATCATATTAAGGAAAATTGTCTCATAAACATCTATAATTTGCGCAGTACCTATCATCAACCCAAGATATGTATCATCATTTTCATATCTAATTTGCTTTAACAAATTCCATAGTATTATTTCTGCATCTCTAAAATCAGTATCTTTTAATATTCTTTCAAAATACCCATCATCTATAGTAACATCACCAAAAGTACCCATTTTAGTGCAAACTCTCTTTTTTGCCTTGATTTTTGCATTTTCCACCTCTGCAGAAAAGAACTCCTGGGCGGGAGGATAAATAGAAATAAAAGTAAACCTCCTTGATAATCCTCTAGATATATCAAAAACGAAGTTTTTATCTATATTATTCATAGCTCCT
>JAQVQL010000018.1:8754-19302 GCA_028701595.1 Herbinix sp. | reverse complement strand
CTCTTTCATTGCAAATGCTTTCATTTTCAGTATGTATCATAACCTTATCAAGTCTTATTGCTAGAAGCATTCCTGTCTTTCCGATAGACCTATAGGGTATGAAGCTAAAACGAACTATATTATCATAATTATTAGGATAAGATGTCTCATCTGATTTTCCATCAAGATAGCTCATTGCAAGCTCCATATCCTGCTTGATATCTGGGGACATAAGCTCATCTATCAATGAGTTATCCATTATCATTACAGGTTTTCCTAGGGTGGGATCAAATAAGCAATTACCTGTATCCATTAGTCCCCTCGTTCTTATATGACGTTCCTCTAGAACTAACTCAACATCATAGACCAAGGGCTTATGAATTTGATACTGTCTTAAAAGCCATAATGCAAATAAGGTAACTATGGTTATTAGACAGATCACCACTATAATATAAAGGGAAGATATATTACTGAATATATTCTTATTTCCAATGCTAATAAGTATCATCCTAAAATTAGTATGGTAATATATCGAATTCATAAAACCACCCACAAAATATGTAATTAAATTTAACACAATCCATTGCTTTAATATATCCGAAAGCTTTAGTTTGCCAAATGCAATAACTATCATCAGCGATGATGTAGCTACATACATGAGTAAGAACTTAATTACCGTATTCATCCAAGGATATACACTCACAATAGCAGCACATATCCCTCCTGTGATTGCAGCCAATATAATTCTTAACATGCTACTGTTTTTTCTATTTACCTTTTTCACAAGGAAAATCAGGACTAAATCTACGAAAAAGTTAATCAGAAATACAACATCCGGATAAACCTCTAAATACAATATTCACCTCCAAGTATTATGTACTCACAACGGTACTGTGGATGATCATCATTATGATTATAACTTGTTTTGAATATGTAATTTGTCAAAATATGGTTATTATATCCTTGTTTTCATTTTCTTATTCTTACATAATAACGGTAAAAACCTTTTTATATAACGAAAAAAACTGCCGGACTATTCATTTCTGAATAATCTGACAGCCTAAATCTCTTATGTATTATGGTTTTTCGGTTTATTTATTGTTACGATTCTTCTGTAGGAACTCCGGAATCTTTATGCCACCTGGATCAGTATTAGTGTTAATCGGAGGCTTTGCCGGTTGACTAATAGGTCTTTGTTCTTCTGCACTAAAGCTACTAGGCTTTGGAGCTGCATAGTGACTTGGACTTGGGTTTGTAAACACTCTGTTGGTGCTTGTCCCAGGCTTTGATAAATTATGAGCCTGCGAACCTGTGGCAGCAGAACGTCTTAAGAACTCAGGTGTCTTAACCAATTCTCTTGATCTTCCGTCCAAGCCTGTCGCTATTACCGTAATAGCAGCAGTATCCGGGTTAGAGTTATCGAACATAGCACCGAAGATAATGTTTGCAGATTCGCCTGCTAACTCCTGGACCAAAGTGGCAGCATCGTTAGCCTCAATTAGGCTGATATCTCCGGATACATTAATAATTACATGAGTAGCTCCCTGTATAGTTGTCTCGAGCAGAGGACTTGTAATAGCCTGCTTAACAGCATCAATACATTTATCGTCACCGACACCTGTACCGATTCCGATATGGGCAATTCCCTTATCCTTCATAACAGTACTTACGTCTGCAAAGTCAAGATTGATAAGACCGGGTACATTAATAAGGTCAGTAATACCTTGTACACCCTGCTGTAATACCTCGTCTGCTTTCTTCAAGGCATCTGGCATGGTTGTCCTACGATCAACAATTTCTAGTAATTTATCATTTGGAATAACGATTAAAGTGTCCACATGGTCCTTTAGTCGTTCTATACCTGCTATTGCATTTGTCATACGGGTCTTAGCTTCAAACTTGAAAGGCTTTGTCACTATTCCGACTGTAAGTATCTCCATGTCTTTAGCTATCTGTGCGATGATGGGAGCCGCACCTGTTCCTGTACCTCCACCCATTCCGCAGGTGACGAATACCATATCTGCTCCCTTGACGAGTTCGGTTAATTGTTCCATGCTTTCTTCAGCAGCCTTCTGTCCGATCTCAGGTTGAGCTCCTGCACCTAGCCCCTTTGTAAGTTTCTCACCAATCTGAATGCATACAGGAGCCTTGCAATTTTTTAAATGCTGCTTGTCCGTATTGATGCAAACAAATTCAACACCCTTGATATTTTCTTCTATCATTCGATTAACGGCGTTGTTCCCTGCTCCTCCTACCCCAATAACAAGTATTTTTGCAGTATTGTCCGCCTCATTTGTTCTTATTTCAAGCAAGGTTAATTCCTCCTTCATCGTATTCTTTCATTAATAAAAATTACTGCCTTTACATCTATAAATTATTTCCACATAAAACCACATTATCTTGGAACAAATATTTTACTTCATACAACTTATTGTACCTAATCCTAATATATATGATATCTTTAAATTCCCAAATAATCAAGCATAATTTTAATATTTTATTAATTATTTGATAAATTTTTATCTAATCTGATGATATTTCAGGTTTTGCAATGAAATAATCAGTTCCGCTTCTCATATCAACGGTTAATTTCTGTCCTTTTGCTTCTAATGCTATGTTTTGTAATTTTGCAAGTATTTCATCATATGTGCTTCGCTTTCCAAGCATGGCTTTTATGTCTCCTAGATCGACCGTTACTTCATATTTATTATTGAAGCTAATTGTGTCAACCTCTAACTCACGTTTTTCTATTTGCTGAGTCAAATTAAGTATTACATCGAATAATTCTTCCCTCTGTACCTCTAGTTTTTCATTCAATACTATTTTCTGGTATTTAAGTCCTTTAACTAACGGAATATCATCTAGCCTATTAAGTGTGCTTTCTACAATTATTCCATCCTTATCAAAATAAAGATAATCTTCCATAAACTCTATACATCCAATAATTCTTTTATCATACACACGGATATTGATGGAATTTCTGTCTACTATTTCAAAAGATATCTTCTCCACAAACGGAATACGTACATCTGTAAAATATTTGTATTTTAAATATAATACAAGGGTATTATTATCTGCTTTTGAGCTTATCAAACGCTCCTTTATCTGTTCACTGTCATATCTTGAGGTTCCCGATACGGTTATATTCTTTAAATTAAATGCATATATAAAAACCATAATCGGTATTATCAAGAATATGGTTAATCTCAGCAAGCGTAACCCCATTCTCTTAAGTACACTATTGTTTTTCCTACGCAACTTTTTACTCATTATTGCTCCGTTCCAAAGAATATAGCATAATATTTATCCTAATGCAAAACTCTTTTTCTATAAAATATTATTGCTACAATACCGTACATTAGCTCCAAGACTGTTAAAGTCTCTGCAGATATCTTCGTACCCCCGTTCAATGCTGGTTGCTTCTCTAATAATCGTTTCACCCTGTGCAGCAACAGCTGCGATTACCAGAGCAGCTCCCGCACGTAAATCGTGGGCTATAACTTGTGCTCCTTCTAGATGCATTACTCCTGAGACAATAGCTTTGTTTTCTGTTTCGGCAATCATTGCTCCCATTTTCTTTAGTTCATTGACATTCTGAAAGCGTGATTCAAATATTTCTTCTACTATTGTGCTTTTCCCATTCGCAAGACATAGGACTGACATTAGTTGAGACTGCATATCTGTTGGAAATCCCGGATAAGGCTGTGTCTTTAGCATATCATATGGAAGCGGCCTTCTGTTACAGCTAATTCTCATATATTCATCAGTTGTCTTAATGCTACATCCAATCTTATCAAGTACTCTGATAACAGATTCTATCTGACGTGTGGGAGCATCCAGTAATATCACTTCACCCCCGGCAGCAGCTACTGCCGCCATATATGTTCCTGCTACAATTCTATCAGGTGAGAGCCTATAATCCACATCATGAAGCCTATTTACTCCCTCAACCTCGATAAAAGCTGTTCCTTTTCCACATATCCTTGCTCCTGCAGAAACCAGGAAGTTACATAGCTCAAATACCTCGGGCTCTCTCGCCGCATTAAATATCCGGGTTACACCCTCTGCCAGCACAGCTGTAAGTATAACGTTTTGTGTAGCACCGACACTGGGAAACTTGAGAAATATATCAGAGCCCATAACTTTGTCTGTGTGACAGTAAATTATACTTTTATCCTCTCCAAGAAATTCTTGGCTGACATTCATGCTCTTAATTGAATCTAGATGATAGTCTATAGGCCTTTTGCCTATGGAGCAACCTCCCGGATAAGCTATGGATACCTCTTGATTTCTTCCAAGCAGCGCTCCTAAGAACAATATTGAGCTTCTCATCTTTTGAACTGAACTTTCAGATACCTTGGTGGAGGTAATGGTAGTCGTGTCCACAATTAAAGTACTGCCCTCCCAGTTTGTAATACATCCCAGCTCTTTAAGTACATTAATCATATGAAATACATCAAGTATTCTCGGACAATTCCTTAGTATTGTAACACCCTTATTCAAAACTGTTGCAGCAATTATCGGTAATGCTGCATTTTTTGAACCCTGTATTTTTATTTCACCCTTTAACTTACCACTGCCGATGACCTTGATACTCGACATAGCACACCTCAGACTACGAAGGAAATATAATACTACTATATGATATCTCCTTTGTCCGCGTGATAACTATGTCTACCCATATACCCGCATCTACTTCTGAGCCTTGATCTGATTGGAAACGCTAAGAACTATTCCCATTTCAAACAAGATAACCATCAGCGAACTTCCGCCATAGCTGATAAATGGTAGCGGAATACCTGTTGGTGGTATGGTGCTTGTTACAACCGCTATGTTTATTAGTACCTGGGCTGCAATATGTACCAAGACACCGGTAGCTATAAGGCCACCAAATAGGTCTGGAGCATTTATAGCAATAACAAACATACGCCAAATTAATAATATAAATAGAAGGATCAAGGATACTGCTCCAAACAATCCCAGCTCCTCACAAATAACCGAAAAAATCATATCATTGTGGGATTCCGGTATGAATCCCAGCTTCTGCATGCTCTCACCCAGTCCTTTACCAAAGATTCCTCCAGAGGCTATAGCATACAATCCCTGAAGAATCTGATAGCCTTTCTCATGGGTTTCCACATTTATCCATGCATCTATACGGTCTGATCTAAAATCAACAAAAAATATCATTAGGGATGCTAGAGCTCCCATAACTATTCCCGATATAATAAAATATGCCTTCTTCTTACTTGCTACAAAACAGATTGCTACAAATATAAGGCCAATAATCAATCCTGTAGAAAAGTTCTCTGCAATTACGAGTCCAAGTAATGGAGCTATGAACAATGCCACCCGTAAAAAGCCCCATATTTTATCAAGCTTTCTTGGTGCTAGGTTCACTATGTATGCTGCAACCAGTATAACGGCAATTTTAGAAAGCTCTGAAGGTTGAAATCTTGTAAGACCTGGAATCTCAATCCAACGCTTTGCTCCTTTGACTTCATCAGCAAATATAATTACAACAACTTGAAGGACAATACATAAAAAATACAGTATTGCTATAGGTCTGATTTTGATTATAGGAAGTTTCTTTATGTAAAGTCTATAGTCAATTTTGGATACGAACAGCATAATAAGAATCCCAGCTCCACCAAGTAGAGCCTGTCTAGCCAAATAATATGTTGCATCTCCGTGAAGTCTCTGACCATTATAGGAGGATGTACTATATATCATAACCAAGCCAAAGCACACAAGAAATAGGACTAAAAATAGCAGACTATAATCATAATAGCTATGAAGTTTTTCTCTTTTTGTTTCACCTGCTGTTCTTGCCATATAATCTCCAATCATTACCCATGCAATTCTCTTACATATTCCTTAAACATTCTGCCTCTTTGTTCATAGTTCTCGAACATTCCCCAGCTTGCACATGCCGGTGACAGAAGAACTGCGTCTCCATCCTCTGCCTTCTCTGCACTTATCCGAACTGCCTCTTTTAGATCATTTACCATAATTATATTATTAAAGCCTTGTTTTCTAGCTGCATCTGCAATCATTTCTCTGGTTTCTCCCATAAGCACCAGAGTTTTCACCTTCCCATTAAAGGATGTAACCCATTCATCAAAGACAAGGCCCTTATCGAAGCCTCCGCCTATTAAAATGGTAGGACTCTTCATGGCTTGAACCGCTTTAATTGATGCATCAGGGTTTGTTCCTTTAGAATCATTATAATAGCATACTCCATCTATAGTATCGACATATTCTATTCTATGCTCAACCGCATTAAATGAAATAATGGTCTGACGTATTACATCCATGGGTACACCCATTTCAAGCCCTATTCCCACTCCTACCATAACATTCTCATAGCTATGCTTTCCTAAGACCCGAAGCTCATTAACATTACATACCCGTTCAATACTAGCATCCTTCTTATAAAGGATATCGTCACCATCTAAATATAGTCCATACTCCAGTGAATGCTCACTAGAAAAATACATAACCCGGGTGTCTGATTTGGCACCTATCTCTCTGGTATGGCTATCCTCATAATTAAGAATGCATAGGTTACCCTTATCCTGATTTACAGTAATACTTTTCTTCAAATTAATATAATTTTCCATCGTATGATGTCTGTTCAAATGGTCTGGTGTTATATTTAGTATCGCACTGATGTCCGGATGAAATTTATGTATTGTCTCTAACTGAAAGCTACTAACCTCAATTACAATAACCGATTGATCTGATGTATCTAAAACAATATCAGTAAATGGATCACCTATATTTCCTACAACATATACATCTTTAAAGAAAGCACTCAATATTTCTCCCACTAAGAAGCTTGTAGTTGTCTTTCCGTTAGTTCCGGTAATTCCGATTATTTTCCCCTTACAATAACGATAAGCTAATTCTATCTCACCCCATATGGGAATGCCCTTTTCTTCCACCTCTTTTACGAAAGGATGATCTATAGCTATACCGGGGCTTATAATCATCAGACTAATCTGATCAAGTTTGTCCTTAGGGATTTTTCCAACATAAATCTCCGGGCTCATTTCGAATTTATTTTCAATGGTGCTTATATCCAAGTCTTCTTTTCCATCATATAAGAAAACTGTCGCACCGATTCTTTGCAGTAACCTTGTCGCTGATATTCCGCTTTTTCCTGCACCAAATACCAGAACCTTCTTATCCTTAAGCTCCATTCCAATCCTCCACTAAAAACAAGAAATCTATAGCACATATAACGGAGGATTTATCCTCCCACTAAAACTCGAAATCTCTAATTAATACCCATTAGTGCAATCAAACATAATACAGTTGTTATAATTGAAAACACGGCAACAACTCTGGTCTCCGACCATCCCTTTAGTTCAAAGTGATGATGGATAGGGGCCATTCTAAATAGTCTTTTCCCTCCTGTAAGCTTAAAATAGCCTACCTGAAGTATTACCGATATAACCTCTACTAAATATACCAAAGCTATTAATATGATAAATAAGGGCATCCTAAGCATATATGCTGCCGAGGCCACAAATCCTCCCAATGCCAGTGAACCCGTATCACCCATAAACACCTTGGCTGGATATACATTGTATAGCAGAAATGCCAATAAGCTTCCTGCCACTGCTCCGCAAATCGGAGAAATTGTGCTATTCATACCTATCGATACTACTGTAAAAAATGTTGCTATAAGAACAGTAACACTCGATTCGAGTCCATCTAATCCATCGGTAAAATTAGAGCCGTTTACGGTACCAAGTACCACTATAAACATCATCGGTATAAATAGATATGAAATATCTACATATTTCCCCCCTGAAAAAGGTATCAGCATCAAAGTAACATCCTCTACATAGTTAACCAAATAAAAGCCCAATATTGCTGTAACCAGAATTTGTCCTAATAGCTTTTGCCAAGCCCGCAGACCCATGGAGCGTTTCATTACCACTTTTATGTAATCATCTAAAAATCCAATGATACCAAAGCCTATTGTGGCAAACAGCACCGGTATAATCTCTTTATTATCCTTCAGATAGAATAGAGATGTTACCGAAATACTAAGAACAATAATAATCCCACCCATGGTCGGTGTACCTGTTTTTTTTAAATGAGATTCTGGTCCGTCATTTCTGACAAACTGTCCAAACTTCATTCTTCTTAAAAAAGGTATTAATATAGGACATAATACCACACAGATACCAAATGAAATTATAACTGGCAATATAACCTGAAAATTTGAAAAGTTCATATAAGCTCCTATCCACCTATCTATTGGCTACTTCTTATGTAATTATATACAGAACATATATACATAGCATATAAGTATGTATATATGAACTTAGCTATTATACTTTATAACCTTATAAATAACAATATTAAATTGGTACCAGGTACCATACCTGGTACCGCTTAGTAATGGAGCACTAAGCCACTCTTTCTATTAACACTATCTCCGGGAGGAGGAAATTGTTCTGTAATGATATCTCCCTCACCCGAGCTATAGACATCTCCAAATTCATATATCTTTAAAAGATCTTTCATTTCCTTATTTGTCTTACCCACAAAATCAGGAACCACGAATGTACCTACCTGATACTTCTCCAGCTCCTCCTCTGTATATTTAGCTTCTATTCCCATATAGGGAAGTATGTTATCGAATAATCCTGCAATAACCGGTGCCGCAATGGTTCCCCCATAATATATTCCCACTGGCTCATCTATCAGGATAAGAGCTATAACCTGAGGATCATTAGCTGGTGCAAATCCTATAAATGAGGATATATACTTACCTGTTCTTCTGGGTAGCTTTTCGGATGTTGCAGTCTTTCCTCCCACACGATAGCCTGGAAGGTATGCTCTTCTACCCGTACCATCGGATACTACGGCCTCTAATAGCTGCTTCATAATCTCTGATGTCTCTTTACTTATAACATTGTCCTTGGTCTTATACTCAAGCGTCTTTACTATTCTTCCATCAGGTGTTTTTATCTCTACTCCAAAATGTGGTGTTACTATGGTTCCTCCGTTTACAATAGCACTGCCCGCAGTAAGAAGCTGCAGGGGCGTAATCTGAAAGGACTGTCCAAATGACATGGTTGCAAGCTCTACTGCCCCGATAATATCTATATTATGCATTATTGAATTGGCCTCACCGGGAATATCTACTCCGGTTCTGTTAAAAAGACCTAGCTTTTTATAATATTCATAGGTTTTCTTAGCTCCTACTCTTGCGCCAATCTCCATAAATACGGGGTTGCAGGAGTTTTTAATACCTTCAACAAAATTCTGACTTCCATGACCACCTGCTTTATGACATCTAATAATCCTATCCTCTACCCTCTTATATCCTGGACAAAAGAATCTGTCATCTAATTCTACTACATGTTCCTCGAAAGCTGCTGTAGCTGTAACTATCTTAAATGCAGAGCCTGGCTCATAAGTATCACTTAGGCATGCATTACGCCACATTCCATTCAATAACTCATTAAGCTTTTCAGAACTTATAGTTTCACCCACATACTCCTGTGCTATTTCATCTATCAGGCTATAGGGATCATTTAGGTTGAATTCTGGTGCATTAACCATTGCATATATCCGGCCGTCTTGGGGGTTCATAACGATGAGTTTAACGTTATTAGCACTCTTTGCTTCCATAACATTATAGGCGGCCTGCTCAGCATACTTTTGTATATTTACATTAAGGCTTAAGTGTAGGTCATTTCCCGGCTGTGGAGTAATTCTATCCTCGGCGGCATTTTCAATCTCTACACCATATGCGGTTGTCAGCGTAAGTATTGTTCCATTTATTCCTTTTAAATAGTTCTCATATTTTACCTCTAGGCCTATTACACCCTGGTTATCACTCCCAGTAAATCCAATAACCTTTGATGCTAGGCTGTCATATGGATAATGACGTTTATAATCCTCATCCACCATTACTCCTTCTAGTTTATACTCCCTGATTCTATCGGCAATTTCCTTATTTACATTAGATTTGATTCTCTCAATTGAGGAGTTCTTTTCTACTCTCTTTCTTACACTTTCCTCACTTAACCCCAGTTCATCCGATAGTACCTTAATTACTCTCTCCGATTCTTTAATCTGACTGTTGATAACGGATATAGTACAAACCGGCTTGTTCGTAGCTATCTCTATACCGTTAATATCATAGATACTACCTCGTTCCGCCTTAATCGGCCTCTCCCTTTCATGAAGCTCCTTTGCACGGACTGCATAATCCTCTGATTTAAATATAATCAGATAAACCAATCTTCCAGTAAGTCCTAAGGTTGCCAAAAATATAACAATTACTATGATAAGGATATTCTTCCTGTTATATGTCCTACTCTTTGCCATATCATCAATCCTGAAACTCTTATCGTTTCATTTTATTACAGATGATAGAGCTTTATTCATTTTTCTGTTAGCTCCTCTTTATCCTATCTGATCATCTTCTGTTTCATTTACTTCGGTTTCAGTCTCAACAGGTTCAGTCTGATCTGGATTAGTCTGTTCTGGCTCGGATTGCTCAGGCTCGGTCTGTTCTGGCTCGGATTGCTCAGGCTC
>JAQVQL010000018.1:0-8654 GCA_028701595.1 Herbinix sp. | reverse complement strand
CTATCTGATCATCTTCTGTTTCATTTACTTCGGTTTCAGTCTCAACAGGTTCAGTCTGATCTGGATTAGTCTGTTCTGGCTCGGATTGCTCAGGCTCGGTCTGTTCTGGCTCGGATTGCTCAGGCTCGGTCTGTTCAGGCTCAGTTTGTTCAGGCTCAGTTTGTTCAGGCTCAGTTTGTTCAGTCCCAGTTTGTTCAGTCCCAGTCTCAGAGCCTTGCTCATCGCCCTGCTGATTATCCTGCTGGTTATTCTCTTGCTCATTATCTATCTGTTCATTTTCATTATTTTCAGTATCTTGTTGATCCTGGTTATTATCATTTGTATCTTCGATTACATTCTCATCTGGTATAAGATAATCAATTTCTCCCTCAGGATAGATGCCTAATGCCGGTAGTAGCTCTGTCATGATACGACTGGACAACTTAGTTGCTAAGGAGCTGTCATCTTGTCTAGCCACATTCTGAGGCTCATCTATAACAACATATAATACGACCTCTGGATTAATAGCAGGAGCTGACCCAAGAAATGATACCACATAGTTGTCAAATCCACGAGGAAATTTCTCTGCAGTACCTGTCTTACCTCCAATTGTATATCCGGCTACCTTTGCTGGTTTTGCTGTACCTAGCTCTACTGTCTGATACATTGTCTCTTTAATAAATTCTGATGTTTCTTCAGAGACTGTACGTCTAACAAGTAGAGGCTCCTTTTTCTCAATGGTGGCCTTCTGATCGTTCATTATTTCTTTGACTATATGGGGTTGATAGTAATAGCCACCATTTACAAGGGATGAATATGCAGTGGCCATTTGTAACATGGATACAGTGAATGTCTGTCCAAAGCTACTAGTCGCAAGCTCCGAGGCATTAAGCTTATCCAGGTCAGTAATAATTCCACCTTCCTCACCTGGTAGATCTATTCCTGTTTTTTGTCCAAAGGAAAATGATTTCTGATATTTATAGAACTCATTCTTTCCTTCCATAGCAGCAATTTGCATCATAGCATCGTTACAGGATTTCATTAGTGTCTCTGCAAGAGTCAAATCTCCATGCCCATGCCTTGAACTACACTGAATATCCCATCCACCAACATGCTCGACACCATCACAGAAAAAGCTACTATTTTTTGATATATTTGCTTCTTCCAAGCCTATTGCCACAGTAAATGGCTTAAATGTAGAACCAGGTTCAAAGCCCGAGCTAATAATGTCGTTTTTCCATACAAGGTTCATTGCTTCAATTTTATCCTCAAGAGACATGGACGTTAGCTCTTCTTGGCTATGGGTTTTCTCCAAGTCTCTAGGTGAATTCAGATTATATTCCTCATTTGATGCCATAGCTAGGATTTCTCCGTTATTGGGATTCATAGCAATAACTCCAATATTAAGACTACCGAATTCCTCATTAAAATCTCGTATATGCTTTTGAATGATTCGCTGAGCATTTAGATCAACTGTGCTTACTATGGTATGGCCATTTTCAGGCTCCTTAATTATTCTTTCCATATTTAGTGAAGCATCATAATATCCATATTCCCTACCATTGGTCCCGTTAAGCTCTTCGTTATAATACTCCTCTATCCCAAAAAAGCCTTTATTATCTGTTGATGTAAATCCTATGATATCGCATGCAATAGAATCATAGGGATAAGCTCGTACATATTTTTCTTCAAACCAGAGGCTCTTTATGTCTGAACTATTTTCCATAAGTTCCTTAAATGCCTCAACCTCTGATAGCTGTAGGTTATCAAGAAGTATTTTATATCTACTGTCAGGCTTTTCCTTCAATATTTCATTAATTATTTCAGCCTCTATCTCATAGTAATTTCTTAAGGCCTCCAAGGTTGTTGGAATTTTATCAGAATTAATCAAAAGATTTTGTGGGTCAAGAATAAGCCGATACCGAAGTTCACTTCTGGCTAATACCGTACCGTTTCTATCTAGAATCTCTCCTCTTTTATAAGGAAGAACTCCTCTAACATATGATTGTCTTGAAAGAACTTGCTTTGCATATCTTTCTCCGTCTGTCTGCATTATGTATATGAGTCTGCCAATCAAGCCTGCCAAGAGTAAAGTGATAACACAAAATACAAGCAATAATCTTGCTTGCATTCGTGATGTAAAACTCTTAATTCTGTCTAGTTGATTACGCATAGTATACTAACCTCGTCAATATTTTGTGATTTATTTCGGTATATCTGCATACTGCCTTACATAACTATCGTCTGTACTTTCGAAGGTAATCACTTCATTATTATTAGGGTATACCATCCCAAGTTCACTTATAGCAATGCTATATACATAATCAAGATCATATACCATATTTATCTGCTCATAGGCGGCATCATTTTCACTTCTTTTAGCATTAAGGTCTTGCTCCATGGTTAAAATGTTCTTCTCCATATTACCCACCTGATGCTGTAGCCATAAAAACTCAATGCAAAAATATAATGTCGCCGCAATGGCTATAGTTAGTATAAATAAAGAGGCCTTACTAATTCCAGACAAATGTCTTGGTTGTCTGTGAATCTGTCTCTCTGGTGTCGGAACTGGCCTTCTTGGTGCGGGTAACTCTCTCCGTCTTTCCGGAACAGCACTATAATTTTGCATGGCATTTTGCCCGATATATGCCTGCTTTCGGGCTGTATTACCATCGATATAGTTAGTATTTGTTTGATATAGCTGTCTCTTCCTGTTTGCCTCCATGCAATGACCCCTCTCTACCGCACTATTGATGTCTTTTTATTTCCTCTTATGCTCTTTCAAATACTCTCATCTTTGCACTTTTTGACCTTTTGTTATCCTCTAGTTCCTCTTCCTTTGGCAAAATAGGTTTCCTTGAAATCATTCTTCCCTTAGGTTTCTTGCCACATACACACACTGGGAAATTTGATGGGCATGTACATGGATTTTCATTTTCTCTAAAGAAGTCCTTTACTATCCTGTCCTCCAGTGAATGGAAAGTAATAATTAAGAGTCTTCCTCCGGGTAAAAGTAAATCAATCATATCTTCCAGAGTATCCTTAAGCACATCCAGCTCATGATTAAGCTCTATTCTAAGTGCCTGAAATGTCCTTTTTGAAGGATGTCCTCCTACCGCACGTACCTTTGCTGGTATGGCAGCTTTTATGAGTTCATTTAGCTGGAAGGTAGTCTCTATAGGCTTGTCCGAT
This sequence comes from Herbinix sp., assembly GCA_028701595.1. Lineage (GTDB taxonomy): Bacteria > Bacillota > Clostridia > Lachnospirales > Lachnospiraceae > Mobilitalea. The sequence continues at coordinate 5,483 of JAQVQL010000018.1, read as the reverse complement.
CTTGCCCGAACAATATGCTTAGCAATGTTCTTTGCAAATTTGTCTTCTCCGTAATCTCTGATAACCCTGTATAGCTCCATTTCGCTATAGGCGTTTATTATATCCTTTGCTGTTTTGTCATTCCTCTCGTCCATTCTCATATCGAGAGGTGCATCCTCACGGTATGAAAAACCCCGCTGCGGTGTATCCAGCTGATAAGAGGACACTCCCAGATCAAGAAGAATTCCGTTAACATTATCAATCTGTATATTATTAAGTACGTTTTTTATCTCACTATAGTTACTTCTTATTATCCTTACTTTATCTTTAAACTCAGCTAACCGTAGACCGGCAGCTTGTATGGCTGCTTCATCCTGATCCAATCCGATTAATGCCCCGGTGGTAAGCCTTTTTGCAATATGAAAGGAATGGCCCCCTCCACCTATGGTTCCATCTACGTAAGTCCCCTCTGGATCAATATTCAAATTTTCTATTACTTCATCAAGAAGTACTGATTTGTGTTCAAATGCCATGATTATCCTCCATGCTGTCACTATCCATGAATTTGTACGCTAGCACAAATTTGCTGTTTAGAAATTAATGCCGTACTGTGACATATGCTCCGCTATGGAGTCCACATCATCAAAGTAATTGTTATTTTCCCATCGTTCCTTATTCCAAATCTCAATTTTGTTAAGTACACCGACAAACACAATGTCCTTATCCAGAACTGCATTCTCTCTTAGCCTGGCAGGTATTAGTATTCTTCCCTGCTTATCTGTTTGGCATGCAGCCGCTCCAGCCATAAAGTAACGTTGTAATTGTCTAGCTTCTTTTGTGCCTGGAAGATTCTTGAGCTTGTCCACGAATTCTTGCCATTCTGAATTTGGGTATGCGAATAAACATCCGTCAAGACCGAGTGTAATAACAAACTCATCACCTAGGTCTTCTCTGAACTTTGATGGTATTATAATTCTTCCCTTTGCATCAACAGTATGGATAAATTCGCCCATAAACATAGACAGCACCCACTTTTCATTTATGAAGCTTGTACCACTTTGATGGTCATTTCCACCACTTCGCACCACTTCTCTCCACTTATGTGTCTATTTTATTATATAAGTGGGAATTAATCAAGTACTAAATCACAAAAATAAAAGCACAGAATACCCATTATTACTAGGTATTCTGTGCTTAAACCCGTTTGGGTTTACAAGATATTGTTGTTATATTTAAATATCGAACAAAATATGTCAAGATATAGATCAAAAAATAATTATATAGTAAATTAGTCCCGAATTGTAAGATATTTTAAGATAAAATGTAAATCCTTCTGTTTTTATCTTTATTTTTACTTTTTACCTATGATTTATTTTGCCTTTGCCAATCTCACTCGTTTGAATATTATCATTCCCACTGATAGGACGATTAGCAGGAGAGATATAAGTTGTGATATGGGGACTGATGTGCCCCATAGGAATAATTGGTCTATTCTTATACCCTCGATCCATAGACGTCCTAGTCCATAGCCTGCTAGATATAAGAGAATTACTTCTCCGTCAAATTTCTTGTGCTTTGTATATATAATTAGAAATATTAACAAAACAAGATTCCATAATGATTCATATAGGAAGGTGGGATGAACCTGTATATATTCTATGCCATCCACTACTGCTATATTATCCCTCAACTCCATTATACGGTCAAATGTAACCTGCTTACCCTCATATTTCGCCTGCAAGGAGCTAATATTTGATGTCCTAAAGTCATATGATACATCATTAACATTCAACTGCATAGCAAAAAGCCCATTGGTATATTTTCCAAATACCTCTCTATTAAAGAAATTCCCCCAGCGACCTACTATTTGACCTGTTATAAGTCCGATAGCTCCTGTATCTGCCAAGAGCCAGAAAGAGTATTTTTTTATTTTTGTAAATACTACTGCACTGAGTATTCCTCCGAATATACCACCGTATATCATTAGTCCACCGCTTCTAAAATTAAATATTTCTAAGGGATTATCTACGAATTCATCCAATGCAAAAAGTACGTACCCTAATCGGGTGAAAATAACTGATACAATTATAGCAATAAGTGCAAAATCTAAATACAGCTCTGTACTCTGCCCTGTCTTCTTAGCCATCCGTTCTGCTAACAGCCAGCCAAGAAGCATGCCAAGACCTATAAGAATTCCATAAAAGGTAATCTCAAAGCCAAAAACATCAATTCCCGATGGAATGTTTTTTAATTCTATTCCCAAATTAGGAAAATTTATATTTGTTAATGCCTCACTGCTTAGTAGTATCTTCATTCGTAATCACCACTTTCATTTAGATTTATTTATACGTTAAATCTGAAGAGAATTACATCCCCATCACGGACTACATATTCCTTGCCCTCTAATCGTACTAGTCCCTTTTCTTTGGCTGCATTGTAATTGCCGCATTGAACAAGATTATCATAATTCACTATCTCGGCACGTATAAAGCCTCTTTCGAAATCCGTATGAATCTTTCCTGCGGCTTGCGGTGCCTTAGTTCCCATTTTTATTGTCCAAGCCTTTGTCTCTTTTGGTCCTGCGGTCAAGAAGCTCATAAGACCAAGTATGCGATAGCTGGCTTTGATTAATTTCTCAAGTCCGGATTCTGATATGCCGAGCTCCTCAAGGAACATTTTTTTCTCATCATCATCTAACTCTGCAATCTCCTGTTCAATTCTTGCCGAGATAACAAATACCTCAGAATTATCATTTATTGCAAGTCTTTCAACTACTTTTACGTAGTCATTATTTCCTCCGTCATCTATAAGATCCTCTTCCTTTACATTAGCCGCATAAATCACAGGCTTTGCAGTAAGAAGGTTATAGCTTGCTATAAGCTTTATATTATCTTCATCTGCTTCGAAGGACTTAGCCATCTTGCCTTCCTCTAGATGAGCTTTCAGGTCTTTAAGTAGTTCCAGTTCCCTTGCCTGTTCCTTATCGTTTTTCGCACCTTTTACAGCCTTACTGATTCTTCTTTCGATAATCTCAAGGTCAGAGAATATAAGCTCCAAGTTAATAATTTCAATATCTCTTTCGGGATCTACAGAGACTTCAACATGAATTACATTGGTATCCTCAAAACAACGTACTACGTGAATGATGGCGTCAACTTCTCGTATGTTGGATAGAAACTGATTACCCAGTCCCTCTCCCTTTGAGGCCCCCTTCACAAGTCCCGCAATATCCACAAACTCTATAATTGCAGGAACCACCTTTTCCGAGTTATATAGATTTCCAAGTACCTTAAGTCGTTCATCTGGTACGGTTACAATGCCTATATTTGGATCTATAGTACAGAACGGATAATTGGCTGATTCAGCTCCCGCCTTGGTTAACGAATTAAAAAGAGTGCTTTTACCTACATTTGGTAAGCCTACTATTCCCAGTTTCATATTATTATTTCCTTCCGTATATTATTGCTTTTTTTATGTCATCAGTAGCCTTATTAATTTCACACTGATGATATTTTAATCCTTAGTTTCAAATACTGCAAGGATGCCTTCATCAAATTCAACTCTTCCCTCATCAGAAACAAGCTCATTGCTTATTCCTAAGCTGCTTCCTGCTGTTAATGTAATGCCATTAAGAGGATACTTAAATCCATTTAGCTTAAGTCCTTTGACCTGATATGAGAAGGAAAGAAGTGATATGAAATCACCATATTGATTTTTTTTATTAATAGTAAAGCTATTTTTCATAAGATATACTTTATTATTGCTATCCAATATCCTAGCACAAATACCCTGGTTTAATGCTAGCATCAGTAAGTCCATATTGGAAATAGTATGGTCCATCCTGCTTCCGGTTGCACCGACCAGATCTATTAACAATGGTTTATGTGTAAGAGCCATTTCAAGCGCTATATGCGTATCAGTCTTGTCCTTCATCCTTGGAAATGTCTCAATTGGAATCCCTTTGGTCTTGTATTCATTTAATAAGTTCATAGGGACAGAGTCAAAATCACCAACAATATAATCCGGATGTATATTTAATCTGTCGGCCATAAGTAATCCCCTATCCACGGCAATAATTAATGAATACATTTCCTTATCCAGTAAGGATCTTAGAAATTCCTCATCAATATGTCCTCCGGTAATAATTAATATCCTTATATCATTTACTTCGGTTGATTTATACACTTACAACCTCTTTTCCACTAAACAGTATCTTCATATTGAAGGAATAGCTTATTATATCTATCGATATTGCCCAAAATATTTCCTCCAAATACACTGGTTCCAGCTACTATAACATTGGCGCCCGCCTTCAGTACATCCATGACATTACTATGTCTTATACCTCCGTCCACCTCTATATCTATAGTAACACCTATATTATTTGCTTTATCTCTTAGATCCTTTATCTTTTGTAGACTGCTATGAATAAATGGTTGTCCACCCGCACCGGGGTTAACACTCATAATAAGGACCATATCAATATTCTTTATTATAAGGTCCAGCTTATCGAGACTGGTCTCTGGGTTTAAGGATACACCTGCTTTAAGTCCCATGGATTTTATTTTATCTACTGTGCCAGCAAGGTCGGAACATGCCTCCGCATGAACTGTTATTATATCAGCTCCTGCATCTTTAAAATCCTCCAGCATTCTTATGGGTTCCTCTACCATAAGATGCACATCAAAAATAAGCTTGGTATTATTTCGGATTGATTTTATCACCGGAGTACCGAAGCTGATGCCGGGTACATAGTTTCCGTCCATGACATCAATATGCAAGTACTTTACTCCTGAACCCTCTATCATATTAATTTGTTTTCCTAATGCATTAAAATCAGCTGCCAAGATTGATGGTGCTAGTATTATCATTATCCTTATCTCCATCTTTGTCCTAGTATTTTTTAATGTCCTTAAGCTCTTTATATAAAGCCTTATAATTATCATATCGGATGCTGCTAATTAAGCCCTCATCTAGTGCTTCTTTAACAGCACATCCAGGCTCATTCAAATGCATGCATCCGATAAATCGACATTTATCCTCATACTCATAGAATTCATTAAAATAGCTCTTAAGTTCATCTTTTTCTATCTCATGTATATATAGGGAGCTAAAGCCAGGAGTATCCATCACATAGGTATGCTCATCTACATATATCAGCTCGGAATGTCTTGTGGTATGCTTTCCTCTTTTAATCTTCTCGCTAACTCTACCTATCTCCATCTGAGCCTTTGGATTTATTATATTAATCAAAGAGGATTTACCGACTCCTGATGGGCCGGCAAGTACAGTAGTCTTACCTTTAAGGCATCCACGTATAGTAGGTATACCATCCTCCTGTAACACGCTGATGCTAATAACCTCATGTCCACTACGCTTATAGGTATCTATTAACAGGCCCATTTCCTTTTTATTAACAATTTCCTTTTTATTAAAACATATGATTGTTTGAACCCTCTGTCTTTGCATGGTAATCAGAAAACGATCCAAAAGGTTTAAATTAG
>JAQVQL010000189.1:3144-4887 GCA_028701595.1 Herbinix sp. | reverse complement strand
AATTTGCCTTAACAAGCGGATGAATCCTTCCTTCAAAATTCCTATTACCTGATAATACTGATGTAACCAATAGGTCATTATCATTAATTGCTGACGTAATCTCTGGAAGTAGCGGTCCGGAATTGCCGATGCAGGTTGTGCATCCATAGCCTACAATATGAAATCCTAAGGTATCAAGAAAGGGTAGAAGACCTGCGTTTGCCAAATAGTCAGTAACCACCTTGGATCCGGGTGCCAATGAAGTCTTGACATAAGCGGGAACCTTTAACCCTTTCTCTACTGCCTTCTTTGCTAAAAGTCCAGCGCCAAGCATAACGGAAGGATTAGAGGTATTTGTACATGAGGTTATTGCAGCTATAACCACAGAGCCTGTTCTAATAGTATCGCTTCTTCCATCACTTAAGCTGATTTTGGCTTGCTTCTTAAACTCATCTTGACTAAGTCCATGACCTTGATTTCCTAAGGGTGCAGTTATACTACTTATATATGCTTCTTTCGCTTTGCCAAGAGGGATTAAGTCCTGTGGTCTCTTTGGTCCCGAAATAGCGGTCTCTACAGTAGATAAATCCAGCTGGGCAATTTCTGTATAGACTGGTTCAGGAAGACCCTTCTCATAGAACATATTATTTGCCTTAAGATAGGCTCTCACTAATTCCACATGCTCCTTACTTCTTCCTGTAAGCAGCAAATAATCTAAGGTTTCCTCATCCACAGGGAAGTATCCACATGTAGCTCCGTATTCAGGAGACATATTTGCGATAGTAGCGCGGTCAGCCAAGCTTAATGTATGAATACCATCTCCGAAATATTCTACAAATTTATCAACTACTCCCTTGTCTCTTAGAAGCTTTGTTACCCGAAGTGCAAGGTCTGTGGCTGTAGCACCTATGGGAAGCTTACCAGTCATACGAACACCTATTACCTCAGGTATAGGGAAATATGAAGGCTGTCCTAGCATTCCCGCCTCTGCTTCAATTCCTCCCACTCCCCAACCAAGGACTCCAAGCCCATTGATCATAGTGGTATGGGAATCCGTTCCAACAAGGGTATCAGGATACAGTATATCCCTATCATTATCCTTGCCTTCTATAACCACCTTGGCAAGATACTCAAGATTCACCTGATGAACAATCCCTGTAGAGGGTGGAACTACACTAAAGTTATTGAAGGCCTTCTGTGCCCAATTAAGGAATTGATATCTCTCATTATTCCTCTCAAATTCTCTCTTTACATTCTTGCTTAACGCATCGGGCATGCCATAATAATCCACCTGAACAGAATGATCTATAACCAAGTCTACCGGAACCTCAGGATTTATTTTATCTATCAGATAGTCAGAGTCCATAACTGCATCGCGCATAGAGGCTAAATCCAAGACAGAAGGTACTCCTGTAAAATCCTGAAGTATGACCCTTGCCGGCTTAAAGGGAACCTCTCCCTGTCCTCCTCTATGGTTGGTCCAGCTTGCTAGATTCTTAATATGCTCATCTGTAATCGCAAGGCCATCCCAGCCACGAAGTACAGATTCAAGCAAAACCTTAATGGAATATGGTAGATGCTTTATATCATATCCATACTCCTCCAAGGATTCCAGATTGTAATATTCATAGGTTTTGTCCTGTATCTTAATATGCTTTATAGCACTTTCTTTAAATGCTTTCATAATATCACCTTGACTTTCTATATATTTATTGATAGGTATCTAATATAATACACGATTATGGCAAGCTTGCCAATGGTCTG
>JAQVQL010000189.1:0-3044 GCA_028701595.1 Herbinix sp. | reverse complement strand
TCCTGTATCTTAATATGCTTTATAGCACTTTCTTTAAATGCTTTCATAATATCACCTTGACTTTCTATATATTTATTGATAGGTATCTAATATAATACACGATTATGGCAAGCTTGCCAATGGTCTGCTTTATATAATTACACTAAAAAGGGTCAATTCCTATTTCGAATTAACCCTTTCTTCTATAATCTCCTTGGCCCACCTCCAATTTCTACTACATAGAAATCAGCCCTAAGTCCAGTCTTTTCTTTATATTGAATTCCCACCTTACTTATAAATGATTCAATATATTCTTCATCTACAATATTTACTGTGCATCCCCCAAATCCAGCTCCGGTCATCCTGGCACCGATAAGACCGTCCTGTTCCCAGGCGGCCTCCACCAAGGAGTCCAGCTCATGGCCGGTAACCTCATAATCATCTCTTAATGATATATGAGATTCATTCATCAGGTCACCAAACCTCTGCATATCATTGGTCTTAAGTGATTTTATAGCTTCAATAGTTCTCTGGTTTTCATATACGGCATGCCTTGCGCGACGAATTAAGGTATCATCTTTTATTATGTCCTTATGAGCCTCAAACTCGTCCTTACTTAGGTCGCCTAGAGTATTTATCTTAACTACTGTTTGTAGTCTTCTTAATGCTTCCTCGCATTCACTTCTTCGTTCATTATACTTAGAATCACCAAGGCCTCGTCTTTTATTACTATTGGAGATAACTATCCTCTTATCTACCAGACTAAGAGGTGCATATTCATATTCTAAGGTAGAGGTATCTAGAAATATAGCATGATTCTTCTTTCCCATAGCTACAGCAAATTGGTCCATAATACCGCTATTTACACCGACATATTTATTCTCTGCATATTGAGATAAAAGCGAGATATCCTTTAGGCTTATATCTATTTGAAACAAGTCTTTGATTATATATGCCGTTAACACCTCAAGACTGGCGGATGAGGATAGCCCCGAACCGTTAGGAATATCTCCATAATAAAGTATATCCATTCCACGGTTAATATTTGAGCTTTCAATCTTAATGTCAGAATGTTTTTCTAAGAACGAATGCTGGGCAAATGCCCAAAGTACACCTTTGGGGTAATTTGCCCAGTCATCCTTTCTATGATAAATCAATTCCTCTCCAGATAAAACATCATCCAGAGATGAAATGATCACTCCCTCATCAGGAAAATTTATTGAATAGAAACGTAAAGTTCTATCTTCACGAAGGCGAACAGCCCCATAGGTTCCAATCTCCAATGCACATGGAAACACATGTCCTCCGTTATAATCTGTATGCTCACCTATGAGGTTGACCCTGCCTGGAGCAAAGTAAACACCAACTCCTTCAGTTTCTTTATAAATATCTTTAAACCAATTAAGCATTTTATTCTTCATCTTATCTCTCCTACCGAGCATCTCATTTGTATACAAATTATAGCATGAGATAAAGTGGGAAACAAGGAGAAACGTCCATTATCCTATCAGGGAGTTTTTCATGTTCTTGAGCGCAGACTTCTCCAAGCGGCTTACTTGTGCCTGGGATATATTTATTTCCTTAGCCACTTCCATCTGCGTCTTGCCTTCAAAGAATCTTAGATTTATGATATTGTGCTCTCTTGGGGGTAGCTTATCCATTGCCTCCTTAAGTGAAATTACTTCTATCCAGTTCTCTTCCTTATTCTTCTTGTCGCTGACCTGATCCATAATGTATAGGGCATCTCCTCCCTCAACATATACGGGATCATAAAGAGATACGGGACTTTGTATCGCATCAAGGGCATATACTATATCTTCTTTACTGATTCCAATTTCAGCGGCAATCTCACTGATAGTGGGTTCCTTTTCATTTTTCTTTACTAAGGCCTCCTTCGCATAAATTGCTTTATAAGCAGTATCCCTTAAAGAGCGACTTACGCGTATAGCATTATTGTCTCTTAGATATCTGCGGATTTCTCCAATAATCATGGGAACAGCATAGGTAGAAAATTTAACATTTTGTGTTATATCAAAATTATCGATAGCCTTCATCAGTCCTATACAGCCTATCTGAAATAAGTCATCAACATTTTCGTTGCTATTTGAAAATCTCTGGATTATGGATAGAACAAGACGTAGATTTCCTTTGATATAAAGCTCTCTTGCTTCCTTATCACCATTTAAGATTCTCTGAAATAATTCTTCCTTTTCCTTGTTTTTTAGTAATGGCAGCTTCGATGTATTTACGCCACATATCTCTACCTTATAAAGAGCCATAACGAAACCTCCGAATCATCTTGTCATTATTAATTCTAATTAGTCTGTAAACTAAATGGATTGCTAACAATAATGATTCACTATTTGAGAGCTCTTTATACTGATTTCGGCTATGAAATAATTACCATAAGCTAATTATTCCAAAAGCAAGACAGCGGAAACGTCCCCTTGTCTTATTCGAAGCGTACCATTTCTTTTTTTAGACGCTTTATTATCTTTTTTTCCAGTCTTGATATATATGATTGGGATATTCCAAGTAAATCTGCCACTTCCTTTTGGGTCTTCTCATCTCCATCATCTGTGTTAAGACCAAACCTTAAGTCAACAATTATTCTTTCTCTCTCTGTTAATTTTGAAAGAGCTTTCCTAAGAAGCTTTCTATCAACTTCCTCTTCGATATTACGGTAGATGACATCCTCCTCTGTCCCAAGAATATCAGACAATAAGAGCTCATTTCCATCCCAATCTACATTCAAAGGCTCATCAATTGAGACCTCGAGCTTGGTTTTATTATTACGCCTAAGATACATAAGTATCTCATTCTCTATACAACGGGAGGCATATGTAGCAAGCTTTATCTTTTTGTCAGGATTGAAGGTGTTAATCGCTTTAATGAGGCCAATAGTTCCAATGGATATTAAATCCTCCACACCCACACCGGTGTTGTCGAATTTCTTAGCTATATATACAACAAGCCTTAAGTTATGCTCAACCAGAATGGCTTTCATTTCCCCATCCTGCTCCGTACCTAGTCCGCTGATGACTTCAGCTTCCCTAATAGAATCC
>JAQVQL010000188.1 GCA_028701595.1 Herbinix sp. | reverse complement strand
TCCCTAATATCCTTATTATAACACATTGTGCAACATTGTGCAATACCAAAGTGTAAAATTTGACATAAAAATAAAGCCATATCAAGGCTTTCAGAGGTTTTTTCTTTATTCAACTGTCAAAGACCCGGGCAGAATTTTCTTGACATTAGGATAAAATTGTATTAATGTATAAATAATCATTATTTGTTTATAAATATAAATATATCTATTGGAGGTAGAGTATGAATTTGAGGGGACGAAGTTTTTTAACATTAAAGGATTATACTCCTGAAGAAATCGAATATTTACTTGGCTTGGCTAAACAGCTAAAGGATAAAAAGAGTAAAGGGATGCTTGGAGACAGCCTTAAGGGCAAAAACATTGCCTTGATATTTGAAAAGCCTTCTACTAGAACCAGATGCTCATTTACCATAGGCTGTATCGATGAAGGGGGACATCCTGAATACTTAGGCAGTGATGATATTCAGCTTGGCCATAAGGAAAGTATAGAGGACACAGCAAGGGTCCTTGGAAGAATGTTTGATGGGATACAATTTCGAGGATTTTCCCATGAAAATGTGGAAAAGTTAGCTAAGTATAGTGGTGTTCCGGTATGGAATGGTCTGACTGACAGCTATCATCCAACACAAATTCTTGCCGACTTCTTGACATTAAAAGAGCAGTTTGGTAAGCTTGAAGGGTTAAAACTTGTGTATGTGGGAGATGGACGTAACAACATGGCTAATAGCCTCTTGATTGGTGCATCTAAGATGGGAATAAACATGACCATTCTATCCCCTAAATCATTGTGGCCTGAGGGAGAGCTTATTAGTCTATGTAAGGAATATGCGAAGACCTCAGGTAGTCATATTGAAATTACCGACAAGGTGGAAGCCGTGGAGGGAGCAGATGCCATCTATACTGATGTATGGTGCTCCATGGGCGAGGAGAGCTTAGCTGCCAAGCGGATTAAGATACTTAAACCATATCAGGTGAATGAGGAGCTTCTTAAGAAGACAGGAAAAGCCCAAACTATCGTATTACATTGTCTGCCTGCAGTTAAAGGTAATGAGATAACATATGATGTTTTTGAAAAATACAGTAGTGTTATATTTGATCAGGCTGAGAACCGCATGCATACCATCAAGGCTATTATGGTAGCCACACTGGGCAATTACTAAAGAATAATAACACATGTATTATAAGGAGCTTACCTATGTATCAGGACAGAGTAGTACTTTGCGCAAGCAGTTCCTATGAAAAGAAGTTTTATATAAATGAAGATTTCCAGGTGCTTCCCGAACAAATCAAACAAGAGCTACAAATAATGTGCGTTCTGTTTACCGAGGATGTGGGTGGTGTATTATCTTTGGAATTTGATGAGGATGGAACCTTACTTCTTAAGGTTGACGTAGATGAAGGGGATTTTTTTTATGATGAAATCGGAAGCGCACTTAAAATAAAGGAAATCCAGAGAACAAAGAAGGAGCTTCTAGAAGCTGTTGAGGTTTTTTATAAGGTGTTTTTCCTGGGTGAGGATGCATCTGATCTTTTATAATTTACGAGCGAGAAAGTCGAAGACTTTCGAGTCTACAATCTGCTTATTTATGATATAATAAAAATGCTAGATATGCCTGTAGAGTGGCAGACTATTAAGAAAGGCTGGTTGTCTATATGATATTTGTAATAGATGTCGGAAATACTAATATTACGATGGGTGTCTTTGACGGAAATGAGATAAAAGCAAAATTTCGTCTGACTACTCAGATAAACAGAACATCAGATGAATATGGACTCTTTTTAGCCGACCTTTTGAATCTGAAGGGAATAAATAAGGCTGATATAGACACCGTAGCAATTTCATCCGTTGTGCCTAGAGTGAACTATTCTCTTGTATCGGGAATCAAAAAGTATTTAAGCTTAATACCACTGATAATTGGTGTAGGCACCAAAACAGGAATTAAAATTCCGATACCTAATCCCAAGGAAGTGGGAGCAGATAGAGTAGCAGATGCTGTAGGGGCATATGAGACATATGGAGGTCCCATTATAGTAGCTGATTTTGGAACAGCTAACAAATACGACCTTATTACTGAAGACGGCTCTCTTATAGCGGCAGTAACCAGTCCTGGTTTGAAAATGTCTGCCAATGCTATGTGGGCGGATACCGCCAAGCTTCCTGAGGTGGAGATTGCTATTCCGGATACGATTTTAGCTAAGGATACAGTAACAAGTATTCAGGCAGGACTTGTATTTGGTTGTATAGGTCAGACTGAGTACATCATAAAAAGAATGATTAAGGAAGCCGGTCTTGATAAATGTATGGTAGTAGCGACAGGTGGACTGGGAAGAATTATTGCTGATAATACCGATGTTATCGATATATATGATCCTAATTTATTACTGAAGGGCTTAAAGCTAATAACCGATAAAAACAAAATTAAATAACCGGAGTGGAATAGGAATGAGCTTTTTTATAGGTAACGTTAAGATAAATGGAAATCTGAGTCTGGGTCCAATGGCGGGGGTAACTGACCTGCCATTTCGTTTGTTATGTAAGGAAAAGGGCGTGGACCTGGTATATACGGAGATGGTTTCTGCCAAGGGTATTAGATTCGACAACAAAAACACCAAGAATCTATTAACTGTTAACGATGTAGAACGACCTGTGGCCGTGCAGCTTTTTGGTTCTGATCCAGATATATTAGCTGATGTCGTAAGACAGATTGATCATATGAACTTTGATATTCTTGATATTAATATGGGTTGTCCGGTTCCAAAGGTGGTAAATAACAAAGAGGGCTCTGCACTTATGACAAACCCGAGTCTTGTAGGTGAGATCGTAAATAAAGTATCGAGAGCAACAAAAAAGCCTGTAACAGTAAAGATACGAAAAGGATTTACCAAGGACAATATAAATGCTGTAGAAATAGCAAGGATTGCCGAGCATAACGGTGCTGCTGCAGTGGCAGTTCATGCACGGACAAGAGACCAATATTATAGTGGTAAAGCTGATTGGGATATAATCCGTCAGGTAAAGGAAGCGGTGTCTGTTCCGGTGATAGGCAGTGGTGACGTAGTAACTCCATATGATGCACAAAATATGCTTACCCAGACTGGATGTGACTGTATTATGATAGCCAGAGGAGCAAGAGGCAATCCATGGATATTTGAGCAGATTAAAGCTTACCTTGAGCATGGAGAGCTAAAGCCAAAGCCTGAATTCATAGAGGTAATGGCTATGATGCTACGTCACTGCCGATTAGCCATAGAATACAAAAGTGAATATACTGGAATAAGGGAGATGCGAAAGCATGTCGCTTGGTACACCTCGGGATTTCCGGGATCTGCAAAATTAAGAGATAGAATAAGTGAAATAGAGAATATCAAGAACTTAGAATTCATACTGGAAGAATATAAGTTAAGTTTAATCAATTAGTTATAATATATGGGAAGGATTTTGCATAGCTTATCACTTGTTAAAAGTGACTAATATTATAACAATAATGTATGTTTACTAACAGAATTGACAAAATTCATGAAAATTGGAAAAAACGGTTGATTTTTTTGAAATTAAGAGTATAGTATACTTACTAGAAAGACAGATGTCTGTCACACAAGAACAATGTTGGAGGAATGATATGGAAAAATTGAGAGTAGGTATTCTTGGAGGTACCGGAATGGTAGGACAGAGGTTTATATCTCTGCTTGATAACCATCCGTGGTTTGAGGTTGTTTTAGTGGCTGCAAGTCCTAGAAGTGCCGGAAAAACATATGAAGAGGCTGTCAGTGATAGATGGAAGATGAGTACACCTATGCCTGATAAGGTGAAAAAATTAATTGTAAAGAATGTTAATGAGGTATCGGAAATAGCCGGAGGCGTTGACTTTGTATTCTCTGCTGTGGATATGACAAAGGATGAAATAAAGGCTATTGAGGAGGCGTATGCTAAGGCAGGTACACCAGTAGTATCTAATAACAGCGCACATAGATGGACACCAGATGTTCCCATGGTTGTACCCGAGATGAATCCTGAGCATCTTAACGTTATTGAGGCTCAGAAGAAGCGTCTGGGAACAGACAGAGGATTCATTGTCGTAAAGCCTAACTGTTCAATACAAAGCTATGCTCCTGCATTACATGCTCTTAAGGAATATAAGCCTAAGGTGGTTGTAGCAACCACATATCAAGCGATATCCGGTGCCGGCAAGAATTTTCAAGATTGGCCTGAGATGTTAGATAACGTTATTCCTTATATTGGTGGAGAAGAGGAAAAAAGTGAACAGGAGCCCCTTAGAATATGGGGAAAGGTAGAGGATGGGCAAATAGTTAAGGCTAATGAGCCTCTTATTACTACCCAGTGCATACGCGTACCTGTATCAGACGGACATACAGCTGCAGTATTTGTTAGCTTTGAGAAAAAGCCCTCAAAGGATGAAATAATTAAGGCTTGGAATGAATTTAAGGGAGTGCCTCAGGAGCTTGAGCTTCCAAGTGCACCTAAGCAGTTCATTAAATATTTCGAAGAGGATAATCGCCCACAGGCAAAGCTTGATAGAGACTATGAGAAGGGAATGGGAGTAACACTCGGAAGACTTCGTGAGGACAGTGTATATGATTATAAATTCGTAGGTTTATCCCATAATACTGTTCGTGGTGCAGCAGGCGGGGCTGTCTTGATAGCCGAGCTCCTAAAAGCACAGGGATATATAACAAAGAAATAGCTTATGGTCAAATAACAAAAAGGGGCTGTCGCTTCACGATTTTTCAATCGTTAAAGCGACAGCCCCTTTTGAAATTGTGTGCCAGGCATGGCACTAATCTAGCTAGTGAAAGTCTAGCCACGGGTATTTACCGCCAAGTGTAGTGAACCACAAGTTGATATCAGTAATGATATAGATGAAGGAAGTGGTGTAGCAAAATT
>JAQVQL010000187.1 GCA_028701595.1 Herbinix sp. | reverse complement strand
AGGAGGAATTGCTTCGTGAGGCTGTACAGCTGGCAAAGAAAACTAAGGAAGTAATATTAATAGTCGGTCTGAATCACGACCATGATATAGAGGGTAAGGACCGCGAGGATATGAAGCTTCCCTATGATCAAGATAGATTGCTTAAGCAGGTTCTGGCTGTAAATCCTAATGCCATTGTGGCTGTAATTGCGGGTTCTCCGATTGAGATGGAATCTTGGGCAGAAGAGGCAAAGGCTATAGTATGGAGCTATTATGCCGGTATGGAGGGTGGAAGAGCTCTGGCTAAGGTACTGCTTGGTGTCGTTAATCCTTCAGGGAAGCTTGCAGAGACATTTCCCAAAAATCTTGTGGATACTCCAGCCCACAAATTAGGTGAATTCGGTACCTATGGAAAGGTAACCTATAATGAGGAAGTGTATGTGGGTTATAGGTATTACGATAGCTATGATATTAATGTTGAATTTCCATTTGGACATGGCCTGTCGTATACTACATTTGAGTACAGCAATCTAGAAATTACACTTGATGAAACGAGTATGGAAGATGATGTTAATGCCCGGATTCGTATAACTATAAGGAACACCGGAACGGTATCGGGTGCTGAAGTGGTTCAGGTATATGTTGCTGATAAGGAAGCCTCAGTTGCTAGACCTGCTCATGAATTAAAGGGATTTACTAAGGTCTATCTGCAGTCTGGGGAAGAACAGATTGTCGATATAAAGCTTAATAAGAATTCTTTTGGTTTCTATGATGAGAATAAGCATAGCTTTGTGGTAGAAGCCGGTGACTTCGTAATTCAGGTGGGCTCGTCGTCCAGGGATATAAGACTAAGTGAAACTATTAGGCTGAATAAGGAATATAAGTACTAAAACAAGGGATAATTGACTTTTGTATATAACTCATTTAAAATGTAAATATAAAATTATAGGAGGAATTTATGGCAATCAACAAAGCAATGAGAATTGCACTAAAAGCATTGTCATATCCGGATCTGGACGTTAAGAAGAATTATAAGCTTCATCGCCAGGTGAATACTGCCGTTAATGCTTATCTAAAACCGCGTTATAGTATATGGGATCACAAAATTCAGGGACTAGATCATGAAATTCCAGTAAGGATTTTTCTCCCACCGGATACATCAGATGATATTCCTCCACGTGTTCTTATATTCTTTCATGGCGGCGGATGGGTAATCGGTAATATCGATAGCTATAGCAATGTATGTACAAATATGGCCAAGCAAACCGGAGCTTTGGTTGTGTCGGTTGATTATCGTCTTGCGCCTGAGCATCGATTTCCTTGTGCCCTTATTGACTGCTATACGGTTACAAGGGAAATATTTCTTGATTCCACCATATTTGATGTTGAGTCTGAGAACATTGCAATTATAGGAGACAGTGCAGGAGGAAATCTTGCGGCTGCGGTGTCACTTATGGCAAGAGATAGGGGGGAATTTAACGTATCAAAGCAGATTCTTTTATATCCCTCTACTCATAATGACCATAGTGATGAGACAGGTTTCCCATCCATTAAGAAGAATGGATATGAGTACTTGTTAACATCAAAAAGAATTAGAGATTATATGGATATGTATATAAGCTCAGAGCATGACCTAAACAATCCTTATCTTGCTCCCTTGATAGCAGACGATTTGTCTAATCAACCTAATACTTTGATTATTACAGCAGAGTATGACCCTTTAAGGGATGAGGGGGAGGCTTACGGAAAGAAGCTTACTGAATATGGTAATAAGGTAGATGTATTTCGGATGAAGGACGCACTTCATGGTTTCTTTGTATTGCCGAAGCGATTTGTCCATATTAAACGAAGCTATGAGATTATTAATAAATTTTTAAGAGAATAATTTTAATACATTTATGAAGAAAGAGAAGAATGTAAATGACCAGAAGAAAGCCTGTAGAATGGACAAAACTAGATAATGCTGCCAAGATATTCCCCCCAAATAGCAACGATAGGGATACTAAGGTATTTCGGTTCGTCAGTGAGCTGAGGGATGATATTAATAGGGATATTCTTCAGGAGGCTGTGGATAAAACCCTGCTTCTTTTTCCGTTTTATCAAACTGTTTTAAGGCGGGGAGCCTTCTGGTATTATTTTGAGAGCACCGAGCTTAGACCTGAGGTTAGAGAGGAAATGAAGCTTCCTTGTAGCATGTTGTATAAGCGTAATCGGAGGAACCTCTTATTTAAGGTCACCTACTATAAGAACCGTATTAATCTGGAGGTATTTCATGCTCTTACAGACGGTACAGGTGCACTGGAGTTCTTAAAAACACTTCTCTATTATTATATAACTATGCGTTATAAGAATGATTTTAAAGGAGCACTTCCTGCCCTAGATTATGATGCATCTCTTTCACAGAAGATGGATGACAGCTTTCAAAAACATTATAGTGTCAAGCGAATACCTAAGAAGATTAAGATTACAAAAGCTTATCGAATTCAAGGTAGAAGATCGATCGATAACCGTATAAAGATTATCGAGGGATTAATGCCGGTTAAAGAGGTTCTCGATCTTTCCAGAAAACATAATACTACACTCACGGTATATCTGGTTGCATTATTTATTATGTCTATTTATAAGGAGATGCCTGTAAGAAGTAGGAAAACTCCCATAGTGCTATCTGTACCGGTTAATCTACGGACATACTTTCCGTCAGTAACTGCAAGAAACTTCTTTGCAGCTATTAATATAAGCTATGATTTTAATACAACAAGTGATAAGCTAGAGAATATCATAGACTCGATTAAGGATAGCTTTGAAAGAGAGCTTACCAAGGAAAATCTTGAAAAGCATATGAATCGCTTATTATCCTTAGAGCATAATGCCTTCATGAGGGTGGTTCCTTTAGCAATAAAGGATAAGATACTACGATTAGCCACCAGGATAAGCGATAAAGGAATAACGGCTACACTGTCAAACGTTGGGAAGGTAGCAATCAGCCCCGAGCTGGCACCATATATTAATATGTTCAACTGTTTTGTCAGTGCCAAGAGACCTCAGATCGCTATATGCTCATATCAAAATAATTTGGTGGTAAGCTTTACCTCTCCTTATATCGGTACCGACATCCAGAAGAACTTTTTCCGTTACCTGGCAAATGAAAATATACCAATTACTTTATCATCAAATGCTAAGGAGATATAGATTCCACATTGGCTTGGAGGTTTATATGCAAAAATGTATTCATTGTAAGGTTAATATCAGGGGTGAACATACTGTCTGTCCGTTATGTGCAAGCATTCTAGAGGATCAGGGAGAACCTTCGGAGGATGTATTTCCTCATATTCCTACGATTTATCAGGAATTTAATATATTCATACGCATATTGATACTGGCATCTATAGTGGGTGTGGTGGCAAGCTTTGCAATAAATATGATATTTACAAGGGAATCCTTTTGGTCTATTCTAGTCGCAGCCGGAGTACTGTCTATGTGGATTAGCCTTTTCTTTATAATACGTAATAGGAATAATATCGCAAAGACAATCCTATGGCAGGTTGGAATTATAAGTGTTCTTTCGTTTTTGTGGGATAGGTCTATGGGCTGGTATGGCTGGTCACTGGATTATGTCATACCTACAGTATGCGTTCTTGCAATGATAGTCATGGCTGTAGGAGCGAAGATACTTAAAATCGGTGTTAGAGATTTAATAATATATCTTCTTATAGATGCAATATTTGGTTTTGTTCCTGCACTATTTATTATATTCAGATGGGTTAACGTGCAGTTCCCATCGGTTATATGTGTGGGCGTAAGCGTTATATCATTGTCAGCCTTGATATTATTCGAGGGTGATAATATGAGGACGGAGTTAAAGAAGAGGATGCACATATAAATCAGTTCAGCATAGCTGAACTTTTAGGGAAAAACACTGCGTGTTATTCTGTTTGGTGAAAAATATTATAAGGATGGTAAAATGATATGAGTACATTTGCTTTAAAGCTAGTAGCTATTATAACTATGCTTATTGATCATGTAACGGCTGTATTGGTTCCAAGCGATTCAGAGATTTATATTGTAGGGAGAGTAATAGGGAGGTTGGCTTTTCCTATTTTTATATTCTTACTAGTAGAAGGTTTCTATAATACAAGAAATGTTAAGAAGTACTTAACGAGACTTGGTATCTTTGCATTTATCTCGGAGCTTCCCTTTGATTTAGCATTTTATAATTCGTTCTTAGATGGTGTCAGTATTAAAGCTGACCTTTCGAATATGTTCAAAGATGCGAATTTATTTGATGTTGTGATAGGAAGGTTCATGAAACATCAGAATATATTCTTTACCTTATTTATAGGACTTTTAGCCATATGGATAATGAGTGAGGTTGAAAAGAAATACAGCAAGAATATGTTATATGTCAATATAATTAATGCTTTGATTACTATTGGCTTTAGCATCATAGCCGCCTTGCTGCGGACAGATTATGGCTTTACGGGAGTGCTGCTTATAGTTGCATTTTATCTATTTAGAGGAAGTAAACCTTTGCTTGTCATAGCATTGCTTATACTTAGTGGCAATATAGTTCAGGCCTTTTCAGCTTTGTCTATAATACCGATAGCATTTTATAATGGAAAAAAGGGTAAAAGCATGAAGTTTTTCTTCTATGCATTCTACCCTGCACATATATTGCTATTATTTATTTTGCTCTTAATTATTTAAAATCATAGTTGTGTTCTCTTTCAGGCACATAGGAATTTGTAGGATGATCATAATTCGGATTATCTGTAGCGTGGTTGGGCTTCTCAGGAAAATACATTTGCTTATCTATTTTGGCCACGCTTTTTGTGGAAGGGAAGCGATAGTAGGTTTTTTTATATGGCTCAAAATGCATGCTAGACCTCCTTGGGTAATTAAAATATTATTTGACCTTATTGTTTGTAATAAGAGAGAATA
>JAQVQL010000186.1 GCA_028701595.1 Herbinix sp. | reverse complement strand
CAAGAATGATAACAAACACGCCTCACAGGAAGCATGGGATGCAGTAAAAGACATCGCAGTGAAAGAGCTTTCTAACAAGAGACTTTTTGTTGTAGATGCATTCTGTGGTGCAAATAAAGATACATGTATGTCAATACGTTTTATTGTTGAGGTTGCTTGGCAGGCTCACTTTGTTAAAAATATGTTTATTCAGCCTACAGCCAAGGAGCTTGAAAACTTTGAGCCTGATTTTATTATTTATAATGCTTCTAAGGCTAAAGTAGAAAATTATAAAGAATTAGGACTAAACTCTGAAACAGCCGTAATGTTCAATCTCACAAGTCGTGAACAGGTAATTGTTAACTCATGGTATGGCGGAGAAATGAAAAAAGGTATGTTCTCCATGATGAACTACTATCTTCCACTTAAGGGTATTGCTTCCATGCATTGCTCTGCAAACACAGATTTGAATGGTAAGGACACAGCAATATTCTTTGGCCTTTCAGGCACAGGTAAGACAACACTTTCTACAGATCCTAAGCGTCTTCTTATTGGTGATGACGAGCATGGTTGGGATGATAACGGTGTATTCAATTTTGAAGGTGGATGCTACGCTAAGGTTATTAACTTAGACAAAGAATCCGAGCCAGACATCTATAATGCTATTAAACGTAATGCTCTTCTTGAAAATGTAACACTAGATAAAGATGGAAAGATTGATTTTGATGATAAGAGTGTAACAGAGAATACTCGTGTATCATATCCAATTGATTTTATTGAGAAGATAGTACGTCCAGTTTCTGCTGCTCCCGCTGCAAAACATGTAATCTTCCTAACGGCAGATGCTTTCGGAGTTCTTCCACCCGTTTCTATTCTTACACCAGAGCAAACACAGTACTATTTCCTATCTGGTTTCACTGCTAAGCTTGCTGGTACAGAGCGTGGTATTACAGAGCCTACGCCTACATTCTCTGCTTGCTTTGGACAGGCCTTCCTAGAGCTTCATCCTACAAAATATGGTGAAGAGCTGGTTAAGAAGATGGAAAAGAACGGTTCCAAGGCTTTCCTTGTAAATACCGGATGGAATGGCACAGGAAAACGTATTTCAATTAAGGATACCCGTGGTATCATTGATGCAATCCTAAATGATGATATTTTAAATGCACCTACTAAGAAGATACCTTTCTTCAACTTAGAAGTTCCAACTGAGCTTCCCGGTGTAGATAAAAATATTCTTGATCCTCGCGACACTTATAGCAATTCTTCTGACTGGGAAACAAAAGCTCTTGATTTATCACAGAGATTCATAAAGAATTTTAGTAAATATGAAGGAAATGCGGCTGGAAAAGCTTTAGTTGACGCTGGTCCTCAGTTATAAGATAAGATTATACTTTTTAATTATCCAAAAAAGTTGGAGTGAATATTTCACTCCAACTTTTTTCCCTATTTTTACCCCAACTTTTTATTCCCTATTCTTCAACGAATCTGCCATCTCTATTTGACCTACTTTCTTCTTTTGAAAAAAGTTAATAAAAAAATAAGTCATCATTCCAATTACAACAATCTCAGCATATATATATGCAGGAATATATACAGGGATATACCCACCTACTTTCATCATAGCAAACTCAAAACATATTTTCATAGTAAAGGAAGTCAGTGGAAGTCCCAGTAATAAGGATACAATGATTACAATGGTGGTAGGTGCTAAATAAAGCTTTTTGATTTCTTTATCTATGTAACCAAAAACCTTCATAAATGATATATGTATTGCATTTTTATCTATCACTATTTTGGTTAGTATATACATTAAAACCAGATAAATAATTACTGCAATCCCAAGAGCTATCGGTGCCATCTGCGAAAAAGAAGAAGTCATCTGATCACCTAACTCCACCATATCTTCCGGAGTTATTACAGCCGCCAGGTTATTTTCATTTTCAAATGCTAACTCAGTATTTGAAAAGTATCCATTAAAGTAGGCCTCATCATAATCCATAAGTGCATTCAACTGCTTTTGATTCATGAAAACAGCCAAACCTGCCGGATATTCATAGATATCTGAAATCATCAAATTATATTCATCTCTGGTATATGGATTAACAAATATAACTGTATCTCCCGCTTTCTTCTTCAGCTTCTTTGCCAGTCCATCCGAAATATAGACACTGGGGTCATCATCTGATAAAGACATCTTAGATAAATATTTGGACTTCTCATTAATTCCATAAAATGAAACCTCTAAATTCTTATTACTAGGCTTATGGTAAGTCTCTAGGGAAGTAAAGACAAACTTCTCTGCTGTGTTTTCCTGTCCAGCTTCTATTGGTGCCTTTAAAATATACTGATAGTTAGATATTGTTGTACTTCTGATAGAATCCACATAATTCTCAATGAGTGGACTTATGCAAAGACCGAACATCAAAATAACACTAGCAAAGAAAACTCCTATAAATAGTGTCAGGTAATTGGTCCTATTCTGAATGATAATTCTTAATCTAAATCTACTAAAAAAGGATAGGTTTGGAAGCTTTACCGGTCTTCTATTATTCTTTTTATTAAGCTCTCTTCTTAGAAAATTAAGTGGAGATATAGACAGCTTACGAAATAAAGTGACATAGTTTATGATGATCATAATCAATATCGGAACTATTGTAGTTAAAAGCAATGCTTCCATATTTAATCTTATCTTCATTGGCGGTAAACTAAAACTACCATAGGTCATATCTATAAATAAAATAGGCATCACTGTATACCCTAGTAGATTACCAATAACTGCACTTATAAAAGTCACGATAATCGGCAACCCAATATAATGACGTATCAATTCATGCTTTCCATATCCAGAAGCCAGTAATGTTCCAATAATCGTAGCTTCTGCATCAATTGTACTGCTAATAACAATGGAATATACAAATGCCATAATTACAATAATAATATTCAGCAACACTTTCATAAGCGGGACATCTGATCCAAGATCATCTTCAACAAATGATATACTATTGTTATTTTCTGCTGTACAGAAGTTCGTAAGCATTACTTTATTCTCAACTAGACTATCTAAGATATCATTTGATAAATCTCTTTTTTCTCCCTTAGATAAGCTCCTATCATTAAAATAGTAGGAGTAATTGTAGGTTAAAGCATCTTTAGAATAGCTTTCAAATACTTCCTCAGTAACAATTCCGATTCCAAAGCTAAAGGCATCCATCATTAGATTAGAATTCTTCTCAAATAGCGAGCTATAATCAGGCATGGACACGTAACCGGTGATCCTCCTATCGCTTCCAGACAAAGTCATTGTATCCCCAATAGCATAACTATTATTTTCTGCGAATAGCCGTTCTATTGCTATCTCATCCCTGCTTTCAGGCATCTTTCCTTTCATTACAGTAACAAGATTCGTGTTTTCACGGTTCTTATAAATTCGAAGAACTCTATCATCTTTTATACTCTCATCAATGTAATAATTCTCATAAACTGATACCCCTAATATTTCTACATTACCAATGGTGTCTGCATTTATCTTATTATAGGATGAGAACAATCCGTCCTCTAGCTTACATGCCTTCCGATTTTCCATGAAGGCTACCTGGATACCATCAGTAACAGATAAAAATCCAGACATGAGTGCAATCGTAACCATCAGCATCAGAAATATGGATATATATCTGCCACTGTTTTTCTTTAAATCACGAGTATAACGTTTTCTTAATGGATTTCTCATTCTGTCACCCCCTACCATTCTATTTCTTTGGCCGGAATGACCGATTCATTCATGTAATCAGTTAAAATTTTCCCGTCATGAAGCTTAATTATCTTATGAGCCATGTTCTTAATTGCTTCGTTATGAGTGACAATTATGATTGTGTTCTTATATTTGTTATTGATACTTTCAATAAGTTCTAGTAATTTCCTTGATGTATTATAGTCCAGTGCTCCGGTAGGTTCATCGCATAGTAGCAGTGTTGGGTTCTTGACTAAAGCCCGTCCTATAGCACATCTTTGTTGCTGTCCTCCTGATAATTGATTTGGAAATTTGTCTTTGTGTTCCCAAAGACCAAGAGTATGTAATAAGTCATCAATTGGTAAGGGATTGTTACTGAGATATTCACAAACTTCAATATTCTCTTTTACCGTTAGGTTAGGAATCAGATTATAAAATTGAAATACAAAGCCAAGCTTATTTCGACGATACAACCCCAGATACTTCGTATTAAGTGCTGATATCTCTTCACCATCGACACATATGGTACCGCTATCAACTTGCTCAAGACCCGCAATAACATTTAATAATGTAGATTTTCCACTTCCTGAAGGGCCAAGTATAACACATATTTTTCCTTTCTCTAACCCCGTAGTAATTCCATTGAGAACCTTAACTTTGGCATTACCTTCTCCATAGCTTTTTTCAACATCCTTTACTGAGAAAAATTTACTGCCCATTTCTTCTTTTACCATAATAAGTTACCTCCATATAAGATTTAGATAGCTCTATGGCACTGGCAAACCCTAAAAATCTGTATTAATGGGTAATTAACCTGTTCTCAAGATACAAAAATAGCACCTATGGAACAATAATAGTAAACTACTGTCCCACAGATGCTGTATATTCATCATCTGCTGTCACATCTCGTGACCCAGCCCCACAAATTTCATATAATACATCACTTAATGAAATTTATCGCCTGCTCAGTTTGTACTGTAGATAATATGCAGTGCAAAGAGTATATTATATATAGTATATAACCTAGGTATAAATGTCAAGCAACTTTTTCCAACAGAATTATTCCTCAACCAGCATGTTTTCAACATGCTCTCTCTCACTAAAGTATTCATAAGATGAAACACCCAAAAAGCTACCTGCAATATTAGTCACATTATTAAAGCCCAGATTCTGAAGAGCCAGAGTGGCATTGTAGCTTCGCTGACCAGACCTGCAATATAAATATA
>JAQVQL010000185.1 GCA_028701595.1 Herbinix sp. | reverse complement strand
GATTCTCAGTGAAGTTGAAATTATTATCAATTAATCTAGTTAATCCATCTAAAGCCCATAAGAGGATACCATTCTTCTCATTTTCAATCTTTTTCCCCAAATATGGATCCATCTTTTTGATTTTATGATTAAATGGGATAATTATTAACCTATTAAAAAAAGCATCACTTTTATCAGAACTATCAGGAAGTTTATTACAACTGAAGATTAACCTTGCTTTATTATTAAATGTAAATGCACTTTCATACTTTTTCTCAGCCAATACAGTGTCCTCACCTGTGATGATTTTAAATACACCCGTGTCACGAATAACTGTCGTTGGTAAATCTGGGCAAATATTTACTAGCTTCCCAAACAATTCCGCTGTTGAAAAACGATCACTCAGTTTTTGCAGTGGTACAAATGATATATTCATGTTTCCAATAACTATTTGGACCGCTTTAAGAAATGTCGATTTGCCGGTGTTTCCTTGTCCAACAATAATAAAGCACTTTTGCGCATAAGTTTCTGGTATTAGAAAATAACCAAATACTTCTTGAAGTAGTAATATAGTTTCCGTGTCCTTAATAATGTCATTTAGATATTGCAGAAACACTGGACATTCTGCATTTAATACATAACTACAGTTTAGTTGGTTGATACTTATATGCTGCTGTGTATGCGGATATAGAGTTTTCTCTTTAATTGAATATATTCCGTTTTGCAGGTTTAGTAGATATGGATCTTTATATAAAGAATCCATATGAATCATAGCAGATTTATCATTAACCCATGAAAACTCTGCGTCTCGTAATATATTACTTGTAACATACTCATCTTCTATCATGGACTTAACACGAGCATATCTTTCTGCTTTTCCAGTTAGTTTGTAATATCCATTACTATATAGATAAATACCTCCCATAATATTAATCACTGGGTAACTATTTACTAACTCACGTGCTAATAAACCAGTATTTATTCTGATACCATCTGTACGCTTATTATATTCATACCATGGTTTATCTTGAGTATGTTTTTTTGTTGTATTTGTTTCAATAGCCTTATTTATAGTAGCCTGTCCATATGTGTCTCCATTTGAGTAATGCTTATCATCCCATTTTTCTCGAAACAAGCTACTACTTCTAAACAACACATCCATTAATTCGGGATTATTGTTTGTATATCCTGCCAATTGATATGCTAGAGCTAAATCAGCCCTGCTATGATCATCAATATACTTACTCATATCCCCATTAAATAATCTTTCCAACTTATTATTATTGCTATCTAAAGCAATTTCCTTGTTACAAACGACCTTATGCTCCTGCATATCAATACTACTAGTTGTTACTCTAGTATTTTTATATACATTGTGTAGCAGATTTATTTCATAGTTTCTTTCCATTATTACATTTGTTTTAGATACTATATAACCTGTAAAAACAAAATAACGTAAATTATCATATATTTCTATTCCTTCTGCACGGTTGTTTATAGAGTTGGGTATTTCCCCTTTTATTACAATGTGTATTCCTCGGCCTGATACGGATTTCTCGCTATAACTATTTAGTAAACTAATGATATTTTGTGCTTTATCTGTATACTCTCCTTTGCCATCTATGCAATTGTCTATATCAATACCTATATATCCACTAGCAAGAGTAAAAACAAATCCTATACCATCTAGACTATATTGGCTAACTGATTTAATAGCCTCAGTATATGTCCCCCATGTACTTGGCTGGTTAACCTTAGCGTTCTTCCCTGTATTAGGATTAACAGGTATTTTTTTGTCTTTTCCATCAGACTGTATTATTTTAAATCCAACCCAATTATTAATTTCTTTTAAATCCTGTGGTATATTATTATATTTATTATTAATGTTCATATCATCCCTCCACTTTTGTATTTATCTTGATTGCTCTATTTATAACTAGTATTTAGTAGTCCTTTTAATTATT
This sequence comes from Herbinix sp., assembly GCA_028701595.1. GTDB lineage: Bacteria > Bacillota > Clostridia > Lachnospirales > Lachnospiraceae > Mobilitalea. The sequence continues at coordinate 2,990 of JAQVQL010000185.1, read as the reverse complement.
CACAACAAACATTAGTGATCTAAAGCTACAATAATATTTTTTGTATGAGTAAAATTGATATAATAGTTACTTTTTATCTATCTTAGGATAATCTTTTATTTCATGCTTTAAATTTTTTTCCAGATTATACTTATATTTACGCAGGTAATCATTGTGATCCTTAGCAATATAAATTGCTCTGTCCTCTCTTTCCTTTGTTAACCATTTACTAAGATCATCAGTCCTGATTATTTCACCTGTTTCTGCGTGTCTATAAACATTAATACTCTTTTTTAAAAATTTAACATATCTATATTTACCTGGTCGCCATTCCTTACATAGTTTATCTTTATCAACTTTTCCTTTAGCAATTGTCCTGGCGTGTATTACCTTACCATCTTTATCAATATATACATTGGCTCCATTATTTGCACCTGTAAAAATCCAGTTTGTAGCCTGGTATACTGTTCCATTGTGTCCGTACCACGGATCTGCGAATGATACAAGCATTACAATATCGGGTTTATTTTCCTTAAGCCAATTTATCGACTTACCAATAAACCAACTCTCAAAATCTGTTCTGGTACAGTCTTTGACATATAATCGTTGCAACTCGTAATAATCCCATTGGCCTAGGATTTGAACGACAGATGATGCCATTTGTGCTTGGCATGACATCCCATATACTATAACTCCTATCAAGTCATGCCCTTGATATGCACCTAGATTAACACATCCCGCTGGATATGTTTGAGAGTAGTGGTTTTCGATAATAAATGATTTTGCTACACTCCGTGGAATAACTTTTACTGTGTAATTTTGATCAAAATAGTTGCTTTTCATATATATAACACCTTCCTTTTTTTATAGTGCAGGCATTATATAGATGTTAAATAGCTATTTCAAATTTTCAGATTCTTTTTTTATTTAATTTTTAAAAGAACAGAGAGAACACATATAATCACTAAATATATATTAGGTTAAAGTAAATATAGGAAAACTTCTTCCCCCCCTCTGTTCCCTTCTGTGTATAAGATTAAAACCTCTAATTTTTAACATTAGCCATAATATTTTTGACTAATGTTTCTTCATCACTTTTAGTAGTCCCATCCATATAATTAATGGACGAGAGAATATCTTTATGCGTAGTATGAAAAAGATGAGCATAGGTATTTTCAGTTATTTTCGTTGAATGATGCCCCATGATCTTACTAACATAATATATTGGTACACCATTATTAATTAATATCGATGCAAAAGTGTGTCGCAGTCCATGCAAATGAATGTGTTGTAATTCTTTATTAATTATTATGAATTTACCAAACTTAGCAGATACTGATCCTGGGTTTAAAGGTTTACCATTTTGTCCGACAACAACATATCCACTATCTACATACATATCCCCCAGTAATTCTATGCTTTCCCTTTGTTTTTTTCTTACACTTTTTAAAACCTCTTCTAACTCTTGGTTCATGTGCAGCGTCCTATTAGATGACTCAGATTTGGGTTGCTTATCTATAATTTCTCTATTAGCTACAACTCTTGCTCTACATATATATATTGTTTTTTCTTCAAAATTGATGTCTTTCCATTTTAGGCCTAATGCCTCTTCCCTTCTTAGTCCCAGATAACACACTAGATAAACCAATGGATACAGTACCCACTCGCTTTCAACAGCCCTAAGTAATATATGCACTTGCTCAGGTAGGTAATATGGTATACTTGGTTTTATAAATTCAGGCAATGGCACATGCTCTGCTGGATTTTTCTTGATTATTTCACAACGTACAGCTTCCTTAAGAGCTGTATATAGGAATGTGTGATGTTTACGTACAGTATTATTAGAAAGTGGCCTTTTCATATTTACACTTTCTAACTTATCAGCATAATATCGCTTTATGTCAAGTCGAGTTAATTCCTGTATTTTGATATTACCTAACCTAGGGATTATATGTTTTTTTGCAATTACACAATAACCCGCATACGTTGTTTTAGCCTTATACGGTTCAATGTCATCTTTTAAGTATTGCATTAGCCACTCCCCCAATGTAATATCACAGGGGCTTATAATATCTTTATTTATTTTCTCAGCTTGAAAAAGAGTCAAGCAATTTTTCGCCTCTTGTAACGTTTTAAATGTTTTAACCTTTTTTATTCGTTTTTCGCTTTTATGTTTTTTGGGATATGATAATGTCACATAATACTTTTCTCGTTCTGTATCATAGGAAATATTTTTTAACTTATTACCTCGTTTATCTTCTACCACTACTCTACTCATGAAATTCATCATCCTCTCTTTATATTAGCTAAAAAGTTTCATAGCATCTTAACCATTACAAAGAACGACTTCAATTTTTCATCTTATTTTTTTAAAGAAAAAGAGCGACAATTGTCGCTCTAACATTTTCTTACTAATAACTTATTTAAGAACATCATTTATTTTATCTAAGGCTTCACTATGTGTATCAGCAAAAGTATGCATATAAATTCGCCCTGTAGTGTCTACGCTACCATGCCCTAAAATCTTACTTATATCAAATAAGGTTAATCCCACATAATTACCTAGAGATGCTACACTATGTCGTAAACCATGAAGTGTTATATGTGGTAATCCATGACTTTTTATAAACCGCCCAAATCTAGCAGATAAATAAGCCGGATTAATCGGATCTCCTTTTTCATCAATAACCACATATCCAATATTATTATCATCTGCATGATTCTTACTTGTATCATTTCGCATGGATTTAACTTCACACAGTTTTTTATATAATATCGTACTCATAGCTAATTTTCTTGTCGATGAAATATTTTTTGTTTTCTTTGCAATTATTTCATTGCCTGCTCTAACTCTTGCTTCCTTAATATATATAATCCTATTTTCAAAATCAACGTTCTCCCATTTTAATCCCGTAATCTCCCCTCTCCGCAGCCCCAGTGTCCCTGCAAGATATACTGCCGGTTTAAGTATATGGTCATTTTCCACTAGATCAAATAAAACCTTTAATTCG
>JAQVQL010000017.1 GCA_028701595.1 Herbinix sp. | reverse complement strand
ACTTCCTAGTAAGAAGCAGAAAATACAGTATAAATAAAGCCACCCCTACTGATATAGTAAAAGCTGATGCCAGTATGCCACCGGTAAGACCCCATAGATCTTTCTGAAATATCAAGTAAATACCGACATTAATTACCGCCAACGATAATAATGCATATAAGAGGCTCAAGAGGCTGTATAATACAACTTCAAATCTAAAGCTTTTGAATACACTACTCTTCAATCTTATAACCTACTCCCCATACAGTCTTTATGATCCTGGCATCTCTTGAATCCATCTCAATCTTTTCTCTGATTCTCCTGATGTGAACCATGACTGTATTATTTGCATCAAACATTTTCTCGTTCCATACCCTCTCAAATATCTCGTCTGTTGAAAACACTCTACCCACATTACCGGCAAGAAGATACAGTATATCAAATTCAATCGGTGTCAATTTGACATTCTTACCATATGCAATTACCTTGTGAGTTTCCTTATTTATAATCAAATGGTCCAGAATAATCTCATTATTCTGGTTCCCACCAGGAGAATTAGGATTGAGCTTAGTATACCTTCTAAGCTGAGATTTTACCCGGGCTGTAAGCTCCAGAGGATTAAAAGGCTTAGTTACATAGTCATCAGCCCCTGTTCCCAGCCCAATTATCTTATCCAAATCCGTAGACCTTGCACTTAGTATTATAATAGGAACAGTATTTGTCTCACGAATCTTTCCGCACAGAGTTAAGCCGTCCATGCCAGGCATCATAATGTCAAGAATAACAAGCTTAATACTCTCTTTCTCAAGATAGGTAAGACCCTCTTTGGCACTATTAGATTTTATTACTCTGTATCCTTCACTGACCAGATGAATCTCAACCAAATCAGCTATTTCCTTATCATCATCGATTACAAGTATACTTACCTGTTTCACTTACAATCCTCCTCAATAAACTAGAATTTAACACTACTTGCAACGGAGGATTTTCCTCCTCAATAAACTAGAATTTAACACATAACATCTTACAATAGTAGTAAATTGCCAAAGGTTCCTCATTTACTTTTATCATTTCCCATGTTAGAATACCTAATGTGAGTAGCACAGATGGTCGCACCTTTATAAGGTGAGGAAAGTCCGGGCTTCATAGGGCAGGGTGCCGGATAACATCCGGTGGAGGCGACTCCGAGGCTAGTGCAACAGAAATAAACCGCCATGGTAAGGTCTTCCTTACTGTGGTAAGGATGGAAAGGTGGCTTAAGAGACCACCGCCCTTCCGGTAACGGAAGGGGCAAATGTAAACCCCACCCGAAGCAAAGCCAAACAGAAAGCAATACGGCTGCCCGCCGTGCTTTCGGGTAGGCTGCGTAGTATCTGTGAAAGCAGGTACTGGAGCCGTATGGTAACATGCGGTCAAGATAGATGACCATCCAAGACAGAACCCGGCTTATCGTGCTGCTCATACCTTAAAACAACTACCACCCACAAATTCTTTTAATATTGAATTTTTAGGAACCGCATCACTGGGAGCTCCTATAAAATAATCTAAAAACTTTAATAGTCTTTTTGCCTCTACATATTCTTCACTATTTCTATCCACCCCAAATAATATGGGCTCAGCATAGAGCTTTAACACAGCCAGCTCGTATATTAAAGCTGAATTAAACATAATGTCAGCATCCTCCTGGAACGGGAAGATGTTCTCTTCTTCGCCTCTTCTTACGGAAGGCCACATGGATATGGTAGCCTGCGCCGATGTTCCTCTTGTTCTTGCATCTCGAACCATCCTTCGAAGTAGTCTGCCATCAGTGGTTGGAATCCTATTATGTTCATCAATATTAAGTTGTGTCAAGGCACTAATATAGATCTTATATTTGCTTTCTCTAGGAAGCGAATAAGATAGAGCATCATTTAGTCCATGGATACCTTCAATAACTAAGATGCCGTCCTTACCGATACATAAATGATCATTCTTATAGCCCCTCTTCCCTGTGATAAAATTATATGTTGGTAAATCCACTTCTTTGCCATCCAATAAATCTGTCATATCTTTATTGAACTGCTCTAAATCAATGGCATTCAGACTTTCAAAATTATAGTTTCCATCCTCATCCCTCGGTGTCCTATCCCTATTTACAAAATAGTTATCTACCGCAATGGGATAAGGCTTAAGTCCGTGAGCCTTCAGCTGAATGGTAAGTCTATGAGAAAACGTAGTCTTTCCTGAGGAGGACGGGCCTGCAATCATTATAAGTTTTCTATCCTTTGCCTGCTTTATAGCTTCCGCAATATTACTGATCTTCTTTTCCATGAGAGCTTCCTGTACCAATATCAAATCATTAAGCTTGCCCTGGGAAATAAGGTCATTGAGAGCTCCTACATTTTCAACATCCATCATCTTTGCCCACTGGTTGGATTCTCTTAAAGTGATATATAGTTTATTCTTAGGTATAAATGCTTCTACAGTTGTAGGCTTGTTCGCTCTAGGCATAGTAAGCACAAATCCATCCTCATAAAGCGACACATCGAAATACTTTAACATGCCTGTGCTTGGCGGCATATATCCATAATAGTAATCCTCAAACCCGTCTAAGCTATATATATTCGCCTTGGATACTCGGCGATATTTGAAAAGCTTTTCCTTATCATACATCCTATAGTGAGCAAACAACTCAATTGCATCATCGGTTCCTATACTACGCTTACTAAATAGAATATCTTTATCAACAAGCTGTAGCATCCTAGATTTTACTGCATCTAGTCTATCCTTCGTAAGCTCTACAGCTCCTTCATAATCAAAATACAGACTATTGCCTAATGAGTATTCCAAAGATACCTTTTTAACATTCTCACTACCGAACTCCGCATAGAAAGCTTTGAGTAGCATAAGTACCATGCCTCTGCTATAAGTCTTGTGACCTGCATTCTCCGCTGTAGTTAAAAACTGCACACTACAATCCTTCTCTATAGTCTTAAACAACTCTCTAAGCTTGCCATTAATAAAGGCAAGAATAATATCGTATTCATAATCCTTCTGGTATTCCCTGGCAATATCAAGTAGCTTCGTACCAATTGGATACTCCTTGATACAATCATTTATTACCACTTTTACATTCTGCTTACTATTCATCTTGCACCTCTTTCCTCCTTGTAATAGCTGATAGCATAATCCATCAGTCGTATCAAATCAATAATCTCATTCTGTCTTTGTATGGATTGCTTTGTTGGAAGAGTAATCAACTCCTGATAGATCTTCTTATATTGCAGCCTCTCTGATTGAAGATGTTCCAATAAAACTGGGTTCCTTTCCTCAAGAAGTAGTCTGCCAAAATAAATATGCTCTGGCTTTAGAAGCTGATAATCCTTGTCATTAAGGCTTTCCGTCCAGGGCCTTAGCTTCATTATAACGTAATATTTACCGTCTTCCTTTAACATTTTCTCTTTTATAATCATATACCCTAGCTCTTTTAAAGCTTTTCTAACAAGATATGTTTCAGATTGAGGCTGAAGCACCAGCTCCTTGGCTGCTGATATTATATTCATGCGACTAGTCAGAATCTGAAGCATCAGTCTTCCACCCATTCCTGCAATCAGTATAGTGTCGACTTCTCCTGGATTAAGCATCTTTAATCCATCTGATTTTCTTATTGATATCTTACCATCAATGCCATACTTTTCCACGTTTTCCTTGGCTCTATCTAAAGGTCCCTGATTTATATCCATAGCCACCACATAAGGCGATATTCTATTTGTCAGCAAATAAATTGATGTATATGCATGATCACATCCAATATCAGCTACCCGGTTACCCGGTGTTACCATTTCCGCTACTGCTTGAAGTCTCTTTGAAAGTTGCATTTTTCCATCCTCATTAACTCTTTTTTTGTTATTCTAACATATTGTGATCGCTTAATCCATAGTAGAAATGGTAGCCCACATAATAGAACGCAATTTCCTACTATACAAAGAAACAAGGGGCACTGTGTGCCCCTTGATATTTTTTACTCCAAATAATCCTTAAGCTTCCTGCTTCTGCTAGGATGTCTCAGCTTCCTAAGAGCCTTGGCTTCGATTTGACGAATTCTTTCTCTTGTAACGTTAAACTCTTTACCCACTTCTTCAAGTGTTCTGGCTCTTCCATCGTCTAGACCAAATCTTAGTCTTAAGACCTTCTGTTCTCTTTCTGTCAGTGTCCCAAGCACCTCGACTAGCTGTTCCTTTAATAGTGTAAAGGCTGCTGCCTCAGCAGGTACTGGTACATTATCATCCTGAATGAAGTCTCCCAGATGACTGTCCTCCTCCTCACCTATGGGGGTTTCTAGAGATACCGGCTCCTGGGATATCTTCTGTATCTCCCTAACCCTTTCCACCGGAATACCCATAACATCGGAGATTTCCTCCGGGGTAGGCTCTCTTCCAAGCTCCTGTAACAACTGCCTCTGTACTCTGGTCAGCTTATTTATGGTCTCAACCATGTGAACAGGTATGCGAATCGTCCTTGCTTGATCTGCTATGGCTCTTGTTATAGCCTGTCTAATCCACCAGGTTGCATAGGTACTGAATTTAAAGCCCTTACGATAATCGAATTTTTCTACCGCCTTAATAAGACCCAGATTACCCTCCTGAATTAGGTCTAGGAATAACATTCCACGGCCGACATATCTCTTTGCAATACTAACTACAAGACGAAGGTTTGCCTCTGCTAATCTCTTCTTAGCAAAATCATCTCCCTCTTCCATCCTTTTGGCCAGATCGCTTTCTTCCTCGGCCGTAAGTAAAGCAACCTTTCCGATTTCCTTCAGATACATGCGGACAGGATCCTCTATATTAATTCCTTCAGGAACTGATAGGTCTATGGTCTCGGGTTCATCTTCCTCTTCCTCAGGTAAGATATCCTCTTCCTCAGCATCGGTTATACGAAGAACATCAACATTATGCTTCTCCAAATAATCATATATCTTCTCAATCCTTTGAGGATCTAGCTCCATATCTGCAAAAAAGTCATTTACCTCTTGAAATTCCAAGACATTCTTCTTCTTTTCTGCAAAGGCCAATAATTCCTTTAGTCTTTCCGTAAATCTAGCAATATTTTCGTCCATAGATAATCCTTCCTTTTCTAACTCTTTTATATTCTAACCATCATTTAATGAAATATGCAAATCCGGTTATAGCCACACGATGAGCGGTTTCTAAGCATGTTTTGCAACAATAATTATGTATACTTTTTTGAATCCTCTATCTATTGCTTTAATACTACTGATATAGTCTTCTTAAGATCCGCTTTCTGGCTTATGATATTTTGTAATAATTCAGTATCATTTTCTTCTATAGCCTTTAAACTCTGTCTATTCAGACTTTCTTCCTTCAAACGATACACAGTATCGTACAAAGCCTTCTGCCTGTCGGCTTCCTTAATCTCACCAAGCAATTCTGCGTTGAATAGAGATGCCGCCTCAGACTGTTCCTCTATGCTTTGGAAACAGCTTATGATTTTAGCAGGCATAACCTCATCGGCCTTATCATATTCTTCAAAAACTAATTTCGCTACATCTGTATATATACCATCGGCAAAATCCTCTGGTTTAAGAATAGTCTTTAGCTTACTAAATAAATGCGGCTCCTCCGTAAGCCATGTTAATAATAGCTTTTGGATCTTTACAATTCCCTCTTCGCTGCTCTTCATACCCAATGCTACTTTATAGGGAAGCTTAGCCTTGGGCTCATCTCTATAGCCTCTAGACCCATACTTATTAACAAGCTTCTGAAGGAGATTTGCATCGATATTATACGCTTTTGCCACTGCATCGAGGTAAAAATTTCGCTCAAGCTGCTCTGAAAAATATAGTAATTTCTTGGCTATTTCGTTAAAGAACTTAGTCTTGTCCTCCGGGTCATCCATATTATAATTCCTCTGGAGCATGTCAATCTCAAAGAAAAAGCTGTTTCTTGCTTCATCGATTCGCTTTCTATATTCATCGGCACCTAAGGATTTAATAAAATCATCTGGATCCTTATAGGGATCCATATTTACAACCTTTACGCTAAGCCCTGCATCCCTAAGAATAGGAATAGCACGAAGTGCTGCTTGTATACCCGCTCCGTCGCTATCGAAGGTAAGAAGCACCTCTTTAGTGTATCTCTTAATAAGATTTACATGGGCTTCTGTAAATGCTGTGCCCAATGTTGCTATGGCATTTGTAAAACCAGCCTGGTGTAATGCCATAACATCCATATATCCCTCACATATTAGTAAATACGACTCTCTGGATCTACGAGCTCTATTAAGTCCATACAATATCCTACTTTTATCAAATATAGCTGTTTCAGGTGAGTTAAGATACTTAGGCATCCCCTCGCCCATAACACGACCGCCAAACCCGACGACTCTGTTATTCACATCCATAATAGGAAACATAATTCTGTCCCAGAATTTATCATGGCCGCCCCGCACTTCATCAAATGATACTAAGCCGGTCTGCTTAAGAAACTCGTCCTCATATCCGAGACTCTTTAGAAACTTAAAAAGGTCATCACTGAAGCGGTTAGCAAAGCCGAGGCCAAATGCCTTAATGGTCTCCTCTGTCATACCCCTACCTAATAAATAATCTTTGGATGCTTGTCCTCTATCTGATTTTAATTGATAGTAATAGTACTTTGCAGCCTCTTTGTTGATTTCCATCAGTCTATTCTTTAAATCAAACTGACGTTTTTCCCTGGCCGAATACTCCTGCTCAGGCAGATTAATTCCAGCTTTCTCAGCAAGAAATTTTAATGCCTCAACAAATGTATAGTTCTCGTACTCCATTATAAATGTATAGACATTTCCCCCTACACCACAGCCAAAGCAGTGATACATTTGCTTAGATTGGCTTACGCTAAAGGAGGGAGTCTTTTCATTATGAAAAGGACATAGACCCATATGATTGCTGCCTGTTTTCCTCAGCTTTATGTATGAGCCTATAACACTTACTATATCACTTCTTATTCGGACCTCTTCTACGGTATCATCCGGATAATACATACTTACCTCCCATTTCCGTACCATTAATTAATAAACATCCCAAGCTGATGGAATCATAAGTTCCTTAAACTTTGCCACTGCATATCGGTCTGTCATGCCTGCAATATAATCACATACTACCTGATAAGGAGGTTCATTAAGTTTTTCAATGCGTGTATAATATTCATTCGGCAGCTGTTCCAAGTTATCCTGATAATATTCGAACAACTGCTTAAGTAAGCGGACTGCCTGTTCTTCCTGACTCTTTGCTTTCTGGTTCGTATAGACACTGGAGAACATATACTCACGGAGCTTAAACATGGCACTCTCTATCTCAGGAGACATAATAATATCGTTTTTCCCCTCACTGTTAGTAATTATATCGTGAATTAAGGTGTTTAACCTTATAACGATACTGTCGCCAAGAATTTTCTTATGTTCCTTGGGTATATCATCTTCTTTTATAATCCCGCCCCTAATAGCATCATCCGTATCATGATGTATGTAGGCAATTTTATCGGATAGTCTTACGATTTTACCCTCCAAGGTGGAAGGAGTTGTAGACATTTGATGGTTACGAATCCCGTCTCTTACTTCCTTTGATAGGTTAAGCCCTTTTCCGTGATTCTCCAAAAGCTCAACGACACGTATACTCTGCAGATAATGTTTAAAGCCCACTGGACAGACATCATTAAGTGCCCTCTCACCAGCGTGTCCAAATGGAGTATGCCCTAAATCATGGCCTAAAGCAATAGCCTCTGTAAGATCTTCATTTAACCTAAGAGCTTTTGCAATAGTCCTTGCTATCTGGGATACCTCTAGTGTATGGGTAAGGCGCGTTCGATAATGATCCCCCTCTGGCGCAAGAAAAACCTGGGTCTTATGCTTTAACCTTCTAAAAGCCTTAGAATGTAATATACGATCTCTGTCTCTTTGATAGATAGGACGGATATCACATTGCTTCTCCTCATTATCCCTGCCCAGAGACATATCGGAGAAAGCAGCATATGGACTTAATATCTCATGCTCCCTAATTTCCAGCTTTTGTCTAGTATTTAAGAGTTTATCCATATAATCATCCCCTCTGAATTTAGCCTATAGTACTAATATTCTACAAGGACTTACTATTTCCTTTTTTTATTTTAAATAAAATGGCTGTTTCATATCATCAAGTAAACTATTGCAAAATATAGAGGCATATAGGTATAACCAAAATGCACCCTTAGAAGAACATATGCTATCATTTGTCTTAGTCGTAAGCGGACTTTAGTCCGATTAAGACAGACAAATATAGCATGTGTACTTGTACGGGTGTGTGAGGTTCATACCTATATGCCTCTATATTCTTTTACTGTTTGGTGATATGAAACAGCCACATATTATTTATTTACCACACTTTTCTCTTGAAGGGCATCCAGAGCATCCCGAACAACAGGATTTACCCGCCTTCATATCCTTCGCCTTCTTATATATAATAAAACCTGTATATCCTAAAATGAGTGCTCCTAGTAGATAAGCTAACATAATAATCCCTTCCTTTCTATACAAACAAGCTTCCTATCTGATATATTAATGTTGATAACAGCCATGCTACACCCAATTGGAATAAGACTGTAAACAATGTCCATTTCCATGATCTCATTTCTCTTTGAACAACTCCTATTGTCGCTGCACATGGAATATATAATAGACAAAATATCATTAATGCATATGCATTGGCCGGACCAAATCCAATTCCTACTAGAAGCTGTGAAAGACCTGCCATGCCTTCGACAGAGCTAATATTACTTATGCCAAATAGTATTCCAAAGCTGGATACTACTATCTCCTTAGCGGCAATTCCTGCTATAAGAGCTACTACCACCTGCCACATACCCAGTCCTGCAGGTCGAAGAATTGGTGCTACCACCTTACCTAACATTGCTCCAAAGCTTTCCGACATATCGCTTACCATTCCATTAGGTCCAAAGTTAAGTATAAACCATATAACTACTGATGCCGCAAATATAGTGGTTCCTGCCTTGGTTAGATACTCCTTAACCTTCTCCCATACATAGATTATTATAGTTCTGGTATTGGGAGATTTATACTCTGGAAGCTCAATCAATAAACTATTAGTGTCCTTAGTCTTTGTATTCATATTCATTACATATGCCACTATTATTGCCACCAAGATTCCAATCACGTACATAGAATATGCCACCAGCATGGCATTTTTTGCAAAGAACATCTGTGAAAATAATACATATATTGGTAGTCTTGCACTACAGGACATAAAGGGCGTAATAAGTATTGTCTTTCTTCTATCTTGAATATTCTCTAAAGAACGAGAAGCCATGATAGCAGGAACAGTGCATCCGAAGCCAAGAAGCATAGGAATAAAGGCTCTTCCCGATAGTCCTACCCTTCCCATTATTCCATCCATTACAAAAGCGACTCTGGCCATATAACCGCTGTCTTCTAAAAAGGCTAGGGCAAGAAAGAGGATAAATATATTTGGCAGGAAAGTTAAAATGCCTCCGACACCGGCTATAATTCCGTCTACTATCAATGAGGATAGTACAACTCCTACCTTCATACTAGCTAGGGAATTGCTTACTCCCTCAGAGAATATTTCCAAGCCTCCCTCAAATACTCCCTTTATCATATCTCCAACCGTAAAGGTTAAGAAAAATACTAGAGCCATAATAAGAAGGAAAACCGGTAGACCCAAAAATCTATTGGTAAGTATTTTGTCGATTTTATCAGTGGTAGCTGATTTTTCGCTTCTGTTAACCAGAACCTCTTCTAACACTTCTTCGATGAAATCGTATTTTTGATTAATAATATCCTCTTCATAGCTACGTTCTATAAGCTTCATATCAATCGGATATTTATCCATGATCTGAGGATCCATCTCTAATAGCTTCATGGCATGCCATCGTATATTATTGATTTTTCCGTATTTATGATATAAAGCACCGCTTATCTGGTCAATCCTATCCTCAATCTCATCACTATAGACTATTGAGTACTCTTCGTGAAGATCATAATGACTATTATTTCCACGATGTCTTTGTCTGCTATGGTGATGCTCAAAATTACGATCACTTTGCTTATCCTTGTGGTGGGCAACCGCATGCATAAGAATATCAAGACCTGTGCGTTTTCTGGCTGATACAGGAATAATTGGAATACCTAACATTTCGGGAAACCTATGTAGATCAATCTCCATACCTCTTTCCTCTATAATATCCATCATATTAAGAGCAATTATTACTGGCTTACCCAACTCAATAAGCTGAAGTGTAAGGTATAAATTTCTCTCTAAACATGAAGCATCAACCACATTAATTATTACATCAACATTTGAATCCAGTATGAACTCCCTGGTCAGCTTCTCCTCCATGGTATATGAGGTCAAGCTATATATTCCCGGAAGATCGACTAGCTTAAACCTCTCTCCGTGATATTTGAATGCTCCTTCTATCTTCTCAACAGTTACTCCAGGCCAATTCGCCACCTTAAGATTAGCCCCAGTAAATGCATTAAATAACGTGGTTTTTCCACTATTTGGATTGCCTACAAAGCCCACTACTAGTTCTTTTTTCATAAGAAAGTCTCCTAATCTCAATCGCTTCTGCTATTTTTCTACCAATCGCTAATCTGCTTCCCCTAACCATAAAAATAACAGCTCCTCCGCTGTTCCGGTTCAGTATCCTGACCTGTGTGCCTTTGGTTATTCCTAAGGCCCCCAACCTTCGCATAGTACCCAAGTCAAGATCCATCGATTCTACAATATAAGTATTACTAATCTCAGCACTTGTTAGTTTCATCCTAATATTCCTCCAATTACTTATGTGGATTATAGTGTTTAGTTGATAATTTGTAATTTTTAATTGATAATAATTCTCATTTGCTATTATACATGCTGATACATTCTCTGTCAATATATATTTATTAGTAAATGTTAAATATATAACAAGTTTAGATGCTTATTTACATTTTATTGTAATGAAACAATCAGTCATTTAAACAAAAAGACTTTCAAGGTCAATTATTGACATTGAAAGTCTTAGGATCTCTTTGAGAATACGCAGCCACAATAATCCTGACGGTATAGTCCATATTCATCTGATAGTTCAATTGATCGCTTGTAACCATTGCGCTTTTTAAAATCAGAGGGGAGAAAGGATACACCGTATATTGATGCCAGTTCCTCACCGATTTCATTTAGCTTACTTGCATTCTTATGAGGACTTATAGTTAGTGTCGTTGTAAAATATTCATATCCACCTTCTCTTGCTAGCTTTGCAGCCTCCTCAAGTCTCATGCGATAGCATATAGCGCACCTATCGCCACCCTCAGTATCATTCTCATGTCCCTTTATCAGTTCATAATATTTCTGAGGCTCAAATTCTCCACCTACGAATAAAACATGATTCTTTAATGACATGGTTCGAATTAGGTCCTCCTGCTCCTTAAATCTTCTAACGTATTCTTCTTCAGGATGGATGTTAGGATTATAGTAATATACTGTAATGGCAAAATAATCAGACAAATATTCCAGAACATAAGAGCTACAAGGTGCACAGCAGCTATGTATTAAAAGAGTGGGAATTTTAGAAGTTCCTCCCGCTTCAATTTCCTTTATTATTTTGTCAAGCTCTATTTGATAATTCATATTACAACTCCTATATGAGTTCAAGTTTTTTCAGCACGTTTTCAAACTTCATCTGATTAATAGGCTTTCCTGCATAGGCTGTACAGCCAAGCTCAAAGGCCTTACTTACATTCCTACGCTCATTTAAAGCAGTAGTCATAATAATCTTAGCTCTATTCCCTTCGAGAATACCTAATTCATCCTCTTTCTCTCTAATCTGCTTTAGGGTTTGATAACCGTCTAGCACAGGCATCATAATATCAAGACAAATTAAATCATAGCACTCATCCTCTTCAAGAGCCATAGAGAAAGCATCCACTGCTTCCTTGCCATCTACGGTGATATCACATTCACCAAATTTCGATAAGAATTTTAACATGAATTTTCTGCTTGTAAAATCATCCTCTACAATCAATATTTTCATTATGGTCCCCTCCTATTCCCAGTATATTCTAGCGATAGCAGAATAGGTCATACTACCTATTATATATAAGTATCATAAAACAAATTCCAGTAAAAGAAAAGGATAAAATGGTATTATTTGTTTGCTTTTTTCTACTTTATTCTGCTTTATCTGTCATTTATATAAGTTTCCAGGAACTCAAAAAGCCTATCCATCTGTTGTTTTGTGCCTATTGTGATCCTCAGATAATTATTAATTCTTGGTAAATCAAAATATCTTACATATATATTATTATTCCTTAACACCTCATACAGTTCTTTGGCCGGTATGAATTCATGAGTAACAAATAAGAAGTTCGCTCCCGACATAGGATAAGTAAAACCTAGTCTTTTAAAAGCTTTCTCTGAATATTTCCGCAATTCTATAATGTCTTGAATTTTCTCATTAAAATATTCCTTATCCTTTACCCCTTCCACCCCTGCTATTATAGCCGTATGGTTTAAGGTATAGGAG
This sequence comes from Herbinix sp., assembly GCA_028701595.1. GTDB lineage: Bacteria > Bacillota > Clostridia > Lachnospirales > Lachnospiraceae > Mobilitalea. The sequence continues at coordinate 7,132 of JAQVQL010000017.1, read as the reverse complement.
TTAAAAGAATACTTCACGTCGTTTAATGCTTTTATCAACTTCTTACTTCCTATTGCATATCCAATTCTCATGCCTGCCATTGACCTTGACTTAGAAAATGTCTGAACTATTACTAGATTCTCATATCGACTTGTTAATGGCAGAGCAGACTCCTTGGCAAAGTCTATATAAGCCTCATCTATAATAACTATGGAGTTCGGATTATGGGATACAATATCCTCAATGTCGGAAGTATCTTCATATATTGAAGTAGGAGCATTTGGATTGGCTATTATAATACCTCCATTGTCCTTATAATAGTGCTCCTTGACTATTCTGAAATCCTTATCAAGAGGCTGTGTTTCATAAGGTATTCTATAAAGCTCACACCAAACAGGATAGAAGGAATATGTGATGTCAGGAAATAGGATGGGTTTGCCGGAATTAAAAAAGGTTAAAAATGCCATAGCCAACACATCATCTGAACCCACACCAACAAATACTTGATCATTATCCACCTCATAAAATCTAGAAAGCTCCTCCACTAATGGTCCTATAGACGCATCGGGATAAAGTCTTAGGCTATCGGCATCTATATTATTTAAAGCTATTTTTACTCCCGGTGCGGGGGGATAAGGATTCTCATTAGTATTTAATTTTACTATTGATCCATTCTTTGGCTGCTCTCCTGGAACATATGGTGTTACTCTTCTTATGTTGTTTTCCCAAGTATTCTTATTCTTTGCTTCCATAGCTTAACACATCCCTCCCATTAATTTATACTTATCCTCATATCCTATTATTGGAATAGATAATCATTTCTTCATTTTTTTTGATATTCACTAGCTAGCTTACTAAAGCCCGGTAGTGAACGTTCTATCATACTATAATCCACACAATATGCAATTCGAACATAACCAGGACATCCAAAGGAGGAACCGGGAACAATCAAAATATTATGCTTCTTTGCTTCTTGCACAAAGTTCTTATCATCCTCTTCTAACGCCTTAACAAAGAGATAAAATGCTCCCTGGGGCTTCACACATTCATATCCGTAGGATAAAAGACTATTGTAAAGAAGCTCCCTGTTTCTATTATAGATTTCCACATCCACCTTAGCATCCAGGCATCTTGCTACAGCCCTTTGAATAAGAGATGGGGCATTTACAAAGCCAAGTATACGAGTTGCAACATTAGCTGCAGATAATAAATTCTCACAATCATCTACCTCATTTGGTATAAGCAGATAACCTATGCGTTCACCTGGAAGAGATAGGGACTTACTGAACGAATACCCCACTATGGTATTCCTATAATATTTTGTGAGATAAGGAACCTTTACACCGTCATATGCCAATTCCCTATATGGCTCATCGGATATTAAATAGATGGATGTATTATATTCAACTTGTTTTTTATTAAGTATTTCCGCTAATTTAATAATGGTCTTCTCCGAATACACCACTCCCGTAGGATTATTTGGAGAGTTAATTATAACTGCTTTTGTTCTATCGTTAATCTTTTCTTCAAATTCATCTAGATTCGGTTGGAAGTCACTGGTATTTGGTGATATAGCTATTAGGGTGCCGTCATAATTACTAACGTAATTTCGGTATTCACCGAAGTAGGGGGCAAATGTAATAACCTCATCACCAGAATTTAGCAGGGATTTTAAGATAACATTTAGTCCACCAGCAGCACCTACGGTCATAATAATATTATCTGAATTAAAGTCAGTTCCAAAATTATTATTTAGTGATAAAGCAATGCTTTCCCTGACATCCTCGTGACCCGAATTATTCATATACCCATGGATTTTACCAGGTGTTTCCTCATTAAGTACATCTATAAGTGCTTCCTTAATCTGAGTAGGAGGCTCTACACTTGGATTCCCAAGACTAAAATCATATACATTTTCAGACCCGTATATATCAGCAAGGCGCTTTCCCTCTTCAAACATTGCACGAATAACAGAGCTATTTTTAACAAATGCCATCATCTTTTCAGAAATCATAAAATCTCCTCTTTCATTTTATATTATAAGCTTGATTATTATCTGAAGCGAATATCAAGATAGGATTTTACAATTTCTACACATTTGTCAAATCCAAGCTGACTACTGTTTAAGCAAAGATCATAATTCTTGGCGTCTTCCCAGTTTCTACCAGTATAGTATTTATAGTACTCGGCCCTATGCTTGTCGATAGCTTCTATCTGCTTTTCAATATCTTTCTCATTACTTCCCGTCATTTCCTTAAGGGTCTTGATACAGGTCTGTAAAGGCGCATGAACAAACACCTTGACAACATTTTCATTATCCTTAAGGATATAGTCAGCAGCACGGCCCACAATAACGCAAGAACCTTGCTCGGCCAGTTCCTTTATAATCTTAGCTTGATAGTTAAACAGATTATCGTTGGATACAAAATCATCACTGTCGGGAGGAATTAGCTCTCCCCTATATGATTTACGGGCGATCTTAAAAAGCAGGCTCTTTTTAAGCTTTTCATCCGCTTTTGCAAATAATTGTTCATTTATTCCGCTGTCATCAGATGCCAGCCTCAAAAGCTCACGGTCATAATAATGTACGCCAAGCTCCCCAGCTAACATTTTTCCAATAGTTCTGCCTCCGCTGCCATAACCTCTAGCTATTGTAATCACATATTTGCTCATACATCTCACCTTCCTAAAATCTGGCAAAGCCAACTCATTTATTCACCTAAATATGCCTTTTTCACTGATTCATCGTTCATTAGTTCCTTAGCATCACCCTCTAATACAATTTTCCCGGTCTCTAAAACATATGCTCTATGGGCAATAGATAAGGCTTTCTTTGCATTCTGCTCTACTAAAAGAACTGTTGTTCCACTCTTATTAATACTCTTAATAATATCAAATACCTCTTCAACTAGAATAGGTGACAAACCCATTGACGGCTCATCCATCAATATTATCTTAGGCTTAGACATAAGTGCTCTTCCCATAGCAAGCATCTGCTGCTCACCACCACTCAATGTACCTGCCATCTGACCTCTACGTTCCTCTAGTCTTGGAAATCTCTTAAATACATGCTGCAGTGTATCCGATATCTCGTTCTTGTCACTTCTGGTATACGAACCCATCAGGAGATTCTCATATACTGTTAGCTGAGAAAATACTCTTCTTCCCTCAGGAACATGTGCTAATCCCATAGATACTATTTTATGAGCAGGAGCCTTCCTCAAATCGGTTCCTTCATAAAGAATCTCCCCCTGCTTGGGCGAAATTAATCCTGTAATGGTATGCAAAATTGTCGTCTTTCCAGCACCGTTTGCACCAATTAATGCAATGATTTCACCTTCATTTACATTAAAGGAAATGCCTTTAATAGCCTGAATAACACCATAATAAACTTGTAAGTCTTTAACCTCTAACATAGAATTTTATCTCCTCTTCAACCAACTTGAAGTTTGTTCCGAGGACGACGCAGGAACAAACTTGTAAAAGTTAAAAACGCTCTATTTTCAACTTATTCTCCTAAGTATGCCTTAATTACCTCGGGATTATTTAAGACATCCTGTGGTAGTCCATTAGCCAGCTCTATACCAAAGTTTAGCACAAATATCTTCTCACAGATTCCTGCGACAAGCTTCATGTCATGCTCTATAAGTAATATAGTTACGTCATATTTTTCTCTAACCAGTCTTATTGTATCCATAAGCTCCTCTGTCTCCGAGGGGTTCATGCCGGCAGCCGGTTCATCCAATAGTAGTAGTTTGGGATCGGTTGCCAATGCTCTTGCAATCTCAAGCTTTCTCTGCTTACCATAGGGCAGATTAGCTGACAGAATCTTCGCATCCTTATCCAAGTCAAATACCTTCAGTATTGCATATGCCTGCTTGGTCATATCTTTCTCTTTTTTAAAATATGATGGTAAGCGGAGAATACCAGCAAGCGATGAGTATTTATTGTTATTATGAAGGCCGCACTTAACATTATCTAAGACAGACATATTCTTAAACAACCTAATATTCTGGAATGTTCTTGCAATACCGGCCTTATTTATCTCGATAGTACTAAGCCCTGTTATATTCTTTCCGTCTAAGAATATTTGTCCCATATCAGGCTTATATACACCTGTAAGCAGGTTAAACACCGTAGTCTTGCCGGCTCCATTAGGTCCTATAAGACCGTATAATTCTCCCTTATTAATAGTGATGCTGAAGGAATCAACCGCATGTAAGCCACCAAAGGAGATGCCTATGTTTTTTACAGATAACATTTCCATGGATTACGCCTCCTTCTTAGATTTAATGAATCTCTTCATTAACTGGTTCATGAAGTCCTTAAGAGAATGCCTCTTTCTCCAATTTATACAGGCTGGTGACCAGTTAAAAATCATCATCACTATCAAAACAATTGCATATATCAGCATTCTGTAATTCTTCAAGAATCGGAGGTACTCTGGCAAAAGCGTAAGAATTACAGCTGCTATCATAGACCCACGTATATTACCCATTCCACCGAGTACAACAAATACTAAAATCATAATGGACATATTATATCCAAATCTTCCAGCCTCAAGTGTAGTGATATTATGCGAATAAATAACGCCTGCTACCCCTGCCAGGGTTGCCGATATGGTAAATGCTAAAATTTTATATTTAGTAATATCTATACCTACGGATTCGGCTGCAATACGATTATCTCGAATTGCCATGATTGCCCTTCCGGAGCGAGAATTAACTAGATTAGTTACAATTAAATATGTTATTATCAGAAAAATCACTCCAATGGTAAAGTTCGAATCCCTTGGAGTTCCTATAATACCCTGGGCACCATCAATAATCATCTCACCATCTTCTAAAAGCTCCAGTTTTCCAACTTCCATCGAGAAGTGAAAGCCTCTACTATCTAATCCTATATGCATGACATTAATAACATTTTTAATTATTTCACCAAAAGCAAGAGTAACGATGGCAAGATAATCTCCTCTTACACGTAATACAACAACCCCGATAATAACACCGAAAACTGCTGCCGATAACGCACCTATAATTATCGCCAAAGAAAATCTTATAAAATTATTTTCAATTACATCAATCATGGATTTAGAAAAAAAGGCGCTAGCGAAGGCTCCGACACACATAAATCCGGCATGTCCCAGACTTAATTCACCCAGAATACCTACTGTTAGGTTTAGTGAAACTGCAAGAATTGCATAATAACAAAACTGTATTAATAGTCCCTTCATTAAGAAGGTCATTAAACCGGCAGCTACCATTACCTGGCACAAGACATAAATAAGTATAATAACACCTATGGTAATAAAATTAGTCCTGGTAGATTTGTTTAGTTTATTCCATACTCCAATCACATACCCACCTACACTTTCTCATGATGCTTCTTGCCTAGGATTCCAGTTGGTTTAACAAGAAGTACAATTATTAATATTAAAAATACTATGGCATCGGAAAGCTCCATAGAAATATACCTACGACCAAGAATCTCTATTATCCCTAGCAAAATTCCGCCTATCATGGCACCTGGTATAGAGCCAATCCCACCAAAAACAGCAGCAACAAAGGCCTTAATTCCTGGCATGGCTCCGGAGGTTGATGAAATACTTGGAATCGAGGAAAATTGAAGAACACTTGCTATTGCAGCCAGTGCAGAGCCTATTGCAAAGGTTATTGCAATAGTTTTATTGACATTAACGCCCATCAAAACGGCAGCATCCTTATCCTCAGATACGGCTATCATAGCCCTGCCTGTTTTAGAACGCTTAACAAATAATGTTAGTGCTATCATAAGCACTATACATGATATAATAGTTACCAGTGTTTCTCCAGAAATAGACAGCTTCCCTCCAGCAAGTTTTAATGAAGGAACAGAAATAACTGATGTAAAGGATTTTGTATTAGCTCCAAAAATAATCAGCGCAAGATTTTGTAGTAAATAGCTTACACCAATGGCAGTGATTAATACTGCCAGGGATGGAGCTTTTCGAAGCGGTCTATATGCTATACGTTCAATAGAGACTCCCAATACCGTACACAATATTATCGCCAAAAGTACAGCAAACACAGGGCTTAAGCCCCATGTACTCATTACAGTAAAAATAACGAAGCCGCCCACCATAATTACATCACCATGGGCAAAATTCAGCATCTTCGCTATGCCATATACCATTGTATATCCTAGGGCAATAATCGAGTATACACTGCCTAGTCGGATTCCATCAATAAAATATGAAATAAAGCTCATAATTACCCCCGTCGTCAGTTTATTATCATCATGTTTTCCACCATAATCCACTGCTTGTACTGTGAATAAATATGAAATGATTATACCACAGTAAACCTGGTGTTACAACAAGAAACATACAGAAGAGCCTTGACTCCCACTGTATGTTTCATGTATATCCCTTGTATGGCTATCTGTAATAATTTATATTTACGCAATTACATAAATCAGATTATTCAGCTGAAACATAAACGCCATTCGTAATAACAACAGCCATTGGTGCCTTGTTAACCTCACCTGTGGCTTCCCAGGTCATGCCTGCACCGGTCAGACCATCTACTGATATCTCAGTCATGGCTTTAGCTATCTTATCACACATATCAGATACACTCATATCAGTAGTAACGCCTGCTTTTTCAATAGCTGCCTTAATTATATATATTGCATCATAAGCATCTGCTGCAAATTGATTAGGAGTGTCCTTGTGAGCATCTGTAAACTTTTTAACAAAATTTTTGGTTCTTTCATCTGTTGCATCTGCTGCAAATGGTGTTAATAGCATAATTCCTTCTGCTAATGAAGTGTCAAAATTCTCGATTGTAAGAATTCCATCAAGTCCGTCACATCCAAAGAATATAGGAGCAAAATCCCTTGAAGCTGCCTGGGCTAAAAGTAAGCTTGCTTCCTGAGCATATATAGGAAGGAATACCAACTCCGCACCGCTATCCTTTGCCTTTTGAAGCTGAACTGAGAAATCTGTTTTGTTGTCATCAGTAAATGCCTCTGCAGCAACAATTTCAAATGCTTGGCTCTCTGCTTCCTTTACAAAGGTTTCATATATTCCTGATGAATAGGAATCTGAACTGTTATATATTACAGCTATCTTGGATGCAAGACTATTATCGCCTATATACTTTGCTGAAGCACT
>JAQVQL010000184.1 GCA_028701595.1 Herbinix sp. | reverse complement strand
ATCAAGACCTTAATCTTTTCTGTCATCCCGCTTCTCCTTTGCATTTATTAATAACATCGATAGTATACGCTTTGTATTATCACTGATTTTATACCCCTCACTTATGCGATTACCATACCCTACTATCCATAGAATATGGCTTCCATCAGCAACTAGCAGCAAATCATCTCTTTCTTCCTTGGGGATTTTTAAATCGATAAAATAATCTTTAAGCTTTTTTCTTCCACCCTGATTATTTATATGAAAATAATCTCCAGATTTTCTTGCTCTTAGTTTTAAAGTATTTTCTATTTTATCATAATCAAACCACTTCATACAACTATTTTTAGGAATTTGTAGGTTTTTCTTATATTCAAAGACATCTGTCTCAATATATATACCATATTGCTCTATGTGCGTCCTTCCGGGAGCCATTATATCAATAGGTATGACAGGCTCATTATTATGAAGTATCTGCTCATTACCATTTGGTTCAAGGCATAACCTAATTCTATCGTATTTCTTTATGGCAATCATTCCATAGGGGAGGTAAACTATTTTGCCTACCCGCTTCTTAGCAAGAGATAATACCGTCTCCACATGCTTAGCCTCAATATCCTTTAAGCTGCCGGCAAGGTCTCCCAGTATTCTTCTTATTATGCCCCTCCTAATCACAATATCCTCATACTCTAATTCATGGATAGAGTATTCACAGGATATATCATCTTTACTAACTAGGGCTTCATACCGCTCATTTATACATTTTTCTACAAAATCTAATGTCTCCCGAAGGTGGCCTGCTGCATTATTAATATGCTCTATTACATTTGAATTGATTTGGCTCTTCGCATATCCCAGCACCTGATTCCTAATCTTGTTTCTTGTATATACATCACTAAAATTAGTCGAATCATTCTGATAAGGCAAATTACGTTCTTCTAAGTATGCTTCGATCTCCTCACGGGTAATAGCCAAAAGCGGGCGGATAACCTTAATTTTTCCGACATCCGTCTTCATTGTAATAATAGAATCCATCCCGGTCAACCCTTTAACTGCACTTCCACGAAACAAATTAAAGATAAATGTCTCCGCATTATCATTTTTATTATGTGCAACTGCAACCTTATTACATCTATATGCATTAGAAGCATCCACAAATGATTCATATCGAACCTTTCGTCCAGCTTCCTCCTCAGAAATACCTTCCCTACTTGCTATGGATTTCACATCATAATGATATGATCTATACTGAATTTTTAGGCTATAGCAGAGTTCTCTTACAAAAGCCTCGTCCCTATCTGCTTCCTCTTTCCTAATACCATGATGTACATGCACTGCAAAAAAATCCACGTCAGTATCCTGGTAAAGAGTAGATAATATATGCAAAAGACATACAGAATCTGCCCCACCGGAAACACCAACGAGGATCCTGTCTCCTTTTTCAATTAGAATGTGGGATTTAATATAATTAGATGCTTTTATTAACATGGTTTCCTTATTTTCGTGTGTTTGCCAGTTTACAGTATCACTTGTATTCTAATCCTTTCCATATGAAATTTCAATATTATTTTCCCACACCACTTATTTTAGTCTTATTTTAACCAGATTCCGGTTGCTATAACAGTCATGTCATCCATAGGAACATAGTTTCTTTGGGATAATGTATGGTCTAGTATTCGATTAGCGATTTCCTGTGGATTGTTGCTTTTAATATCCATTATTATTTTCTCCATATATGCCTCCTTGTCTTCTATCTGCAGGCAGTCTAGAACGCCATCCGTAACCATGATTATTATATCCCCTTCATACATTTTCTTCCTTACAGAATCATAATCTACCGATTTAAACATCCCGATTGGAAGCGTGGTAGAGCTGATAGTCTCTACCCAGTTTTCGCGTTTTATAAATGTGGACGCCGCTCCAATCTTAACAAACTCACACATGCCGGTGCAAAGATTAATTGTTCCTATATCGATTGTTGAAAAGGTCTGCTTATCAGCCTTTAAAACAAGATTAGAATTAATTAGCCTAACAGCTGTCTCCGTTTTAAATCCGGCTTCTAATAGCTGCTCGAGTAACGCTAGGACCGTCTCACTTTCATCCGCTGCCTCCTTACCCGTTCCCATACCGTCAGCTAAAGCGATTACTTCCTTACCGGTATCAAGCTTCATTATAGAGAAGTTGTCACCTGATATACTATCCTTCATAGCTCTTGCAACCCCTTTAAGCACCTTGAACTTTGTATCCTCCACAAATATGTATTCTTCATTCTTTTTGGACAATACGGATTTTGAAACCCCCGATGTTACAAATTTCACTCCCAGTGCTTCCGATATCCATGAGGCGACTTCCCTAGTGGTTATGCAGCGATTTCTTCCAACTGCAGCATTTAGGACAATCTCCTTTCGCTTATCAGTTCTCTCCACCACCGTGATACTTCTCACATCAATATGTTGCGCTCTTAATCTTCGTATTACCTCACCCTCCTCATTTTTCATAACCCTTGCCGCACCATATATATCCCCGGTAAGTGAATGTATGGCCGAAGACACCTCCTTAAGTTGCCCAGCGATTACTTCCCTACTTTCAGCCAACCTATTACTCCATATACTATTTAACTTAGCAATCTCAAATCCTCTGTTTATTTCTAAAACAAGTTCATCCGAGCAAGAGCAACAGTCCAGAAAATACTCCGGGACGTCCTTATTCTCTATATACCCTTTCTTTTCTGCCACATCAAACAAATCACAAGTTGCTTGATAGGTCTCCTTAAAATTCATTTCCCAACAAGAGCTGCAATTTCTGCAATTTTTACAAAGCCTTTCAGATATGTCCTCAAATATTAAATCAATTTCTTTTTGCTTTATCTTAGTCTGCCTTTCTGTAATTGTTTCTAAGGTCTTAGATAGCTTTAAAAATGAGTCTGAGAATATTCTCATTCTTGTATTAGCCAGCTTCTTTAGATTGTCGGCGGATAATAGATTTTGCCCTACAAGGTCTTTATCATGTTCCACTCTGTAAATAATGCTTTTTGGCAATAGCAAAAACAGGATAAGCGCAGAGCTTAATGCTCCTATTTCTCTTATGGATAAGGCCAGCTCCTCATAAACCAAGCTGATAATGGAGATAGTCAATGAAAATATTGCAGCGGTAGGTATTCTTCCCAGGCTTCGAAATAAGGCTGGTACAATTCCCACCATGGTAAGCATGGCAATACCATTTAGAGGTGCCCCCCGAAGACTCAAAGCAAAGCCTGCTACTGCTCCGGTAATAGCTCCCTGGCCGGCTCCATACTTATATGTAAAAAGCATTATGACAAAAAATACCACCGTTTCTATAGGAGCCATTAAGGAGTTACTTAGATTTGGCATGCCATAAATTAGCACTGCTACCATTAGGCTTAGACTAATCATTTCCTCATTAGTCATTTTAGTCCCTTTGGGCTGCTTTATTACGAAACCGATTCCCATACTGAATAAAATTCCTGATATATAGGCGATTATGGCTTCTAATACAGCCATTACGATAAAATCGGACTCCCATCCGTTTGCTGCAGCCTCCATCATTGCAAAAACTCCTAAAAGAATCGCCGGTATATAGAAGTAAATCTTTTCGGGTAGTTTTCTTTTCTTTATGAATGGTGATTCTAATAATACAATCGCGCTAATCATGGTAAGAAGGTATTTCAATACCATCGTTGGTGGCATAACCGAGCTAATCCCTACTAATATAGTTATAAAAAGTAAGCCAGGGCTGACCTTCTCCAAATATGCAGACGTAAAGAAACCGATGGCTATTGGATTAATACCCAAGAAGGATGCCCTAGCTATAACAAATCCTATTATATAGATTAAAATCACATTTTTCTTGATGACTTTCATTTTGTTCCGCTCCTTTTTGTTTTGCTATTGCTGGAATTTGTATGCTGCTCTATTATAGGCACTGACAAATAAAATGTTTGTCAAAATTAATCACCGCAAATCAAAAACTTTTTGACAAGAATTCCATCAAAACACTGATAGCATCGAATGTAGGAGCTTAATCTGTTTTAAGATACTAATAAAAATAGCCCAAAATTAATAGTTAAATTAATTTTGGGCATAAAAAATAGCGAAGGACGGATTTGAACCGCCGACACTGCGGGTATGAACCGCATGCTCTCGCCAACTGAGCTACTTCGCCAAAGTCACGAAGCTTATTATATCTGCTTTATAATCAAATGTCAATGGTAAAATCCTAATAATTTTGATATCTAATCTTCTAATCTTCCTCTTTAAAGATGATTTCATAATCATAAACTAATCCTAATTTTTCTCTAGCTATCTGCTCTATATATTTTTTTGTCTGAACATAAGCTTCTAAATTCTTAATATCAACAGCCCTTTCTTTCTCATTATTAATCTGAGTTTCTAAGTTCTTCATGGTAATATCAAGGTTCTTCTTCCTATCTTCAAGCTTAATCTTACCGAAAGCAACAATACCAAATATGCATAAAACGACAAATACGATAATTCCAGTGCCTGTCCCCTTTTTATTTTTTCTTCTCATTATGCCACTCCTCATATAATAATTACTTATACTTTTGCCATTGGTTCCGCTTTTGGTTTTTTTTGCTTTCTTTTTTTTCTACGACTATTTAATGATATATTAACTGATTTAGCCTGACTTTTCAATCCGCCATATAGCTTATTATTCAATTTTTTTGCCTTATTCTTAAGAGATATTAATCTTTTTCCTATAAATGCTAATGCTAAGGAGAATGGGCGTAAAATCAATTGAATTATACGGCTTATGAGCATCACAATCCAATCACTAAATATGTAATGATAAGCTACCATTCCTATTACCATGCCCATAACCGAAAAGCCTCGAATGGTCCCGTTATTCTTTACGTATATCAGTGCAAATATAAATACGCTGGCTAAGACCCAGAAAAGCAAATCCTGGATTGCCACCGCTAGCACATTATGCCGAATAATTATCCTTAATATCCTAAATAAATCATAAGCCAGAAGCACCAATGCTCCCCACAATATAGAGATCAT
>JAQVQL010000183.1 GCA_028701595.1 Herbinix sp. | reverse complement strand
TTATATCCAATGCTCAGGTAAACTTTATTATTGACGATGAGGATATGACAGCACTAGATAGATTATAAAAGAATATGGTTAAGTGCTCTGTAACATTAAATCTTATTAATAAATTATACAAATATTAGGGTGCTCCATAGAATGAATTACTTGCTAAGTATTCATCTATAGAGCACCCTGTTCTTACCTATCGCTCTCTTAGACGATTTTTTCTACCTCTTCATAATTTTCGGCTTAAAAAAGTATAGCACATGTTCTTGAAAGTTATCATAAATTTTGAAATTAGACACAGTATGGAAGATTCCTATGTTAAAATCATATGAGGATATGATAGAATAATGTCATAAGAAGATACGAGGGGAGGATATCATGAAAATATTTCATATTTCAGACTTACATATTGGCAAGCAGCTTCATTACTACAATATGAAGGATGATCAGGTGGCTATACTGGAGCAGATTATTCATAAGGCTAAGGAGCTTAGACCTGATGCGATTATAATCGCAGGGGATATCTATGATAAATCGGTCCCTTCAGCAGAGTCATACACTATATTTAATCAATTTCTTAATGACTTGTCAGATATTAAGCCGGATATACCCGTTCTGATTATAGCGGGCAATCATGATTCAGCTGAAAGACTAGATTATGCCAGCGCATTCTTGGAGAAGGATAATATATTTATATCGGTTCAGCCTCCAGGTAAAGAGGATGAGCACCTGAAGAAAATAGTTCTTAAGGATGAATATGGTGATGTAAACTTCTATCTACTTCCCTTCACTAAGCCCGGTTATGTCCGTCATTTGTTCGAGGATGGACTGGTAACTAGCTATGACAGTGCTATAAAGGCACTTATAGATAGAGAGAATATAGACTATAGTAAACGTAATGTCCTGATATCTCATCAGTTTTATGTGTCCGGGGATGCATCGCCTGAGACCTGTGATTCTGAGCAGGTCTATATAACCGTCGGGGGTCTTGATAGCGTGGATATAGAGAGGGTAAAGAGCTTTGATTATGTGGCACTGGGACATCTTCACGGATCACAAAGCATAGGTATGAGCCATATAAGATATAGTGGCACGCCACTTAAATATTCCGTAAGCGAAGAAAAGCATGCAAAGTCCATCACCATGATTACTATTAATGAGAAGTACTCAGAGATAGTTATAGATAAAATTCCCCTATTAGCACTTCGGGATGTAAGAAGTGAGAGGGGGCTTTTGAGTGAAATCATAAGTAGAGCTACTGATATGAACAGACATGATTACATAAGTATAACCATTACCGACGAGGATGAGATATATAAGCCGAAGGATCAATTGGGGGAGCATTACGACCATATCCTAGAGGTTAGAGTTGAAAATAGCAGAACAAAGGCACAGCTTGAGGCCACAGACTTTGAAGCTACGGTGGTTGAGCCCTTTAAAGCATTTAAGCAATTCTATCAAGAAATGCAAGGAGCACCCATGAGTAGTGAGGAAGAGAGCATAATGATTGAAGTAATTAATAAGCTACAGGAGGTAGGGATAGATGAAACCATTATATATTAAAATGTCAGCTTTCGGATCCTACGCTGGAGAGGAGCTTGTTGATTTTTCTAATATTGGCAATGGAATATTTCTCGTAACTGGTGATACCGGAGCGGGAAAGACTACTATATTTGATGCCATTACCTATGCCCTGTATGATGAAACCAGCGGTGGAAAACGTAACGGTGAAATGATGCGTAGCCAGTATGCCGATGACGATACCAGCACCTATGTAGAATATAGCTTTATATATCATGGAAAGACATATACGATAATTAGGAGTCCAAAACAGGAACGTATGAGTAAGAGGAGGAATAAGGACGGTGAATTTACCATGACTACCGACCAGCCTGCAGTCACTCTTATTTTGCCGGACGGTCAGGAATATAAGGGAAAGATTAAGGAAACTAATCAGAAAATTGAAGAAATCATAGGTCTGGATGTCAATCAATTTACACAGATTGCTATGATTGCCCAAGGGGATTTTCTAAAGCTACTTCATGTATCCTCAAAGGAAAGAAAAGATATATTTACCAAGATATTTAACACGAGGATTTATTGGCGGATAGAGGAGGAGCTAAAGGCAAGAGCAAAGTCGACCTATGGGCAGCTGGAGGACAATAGGAAGGATATTATCCGTGAGACTGAGGATATTAAATGTATTAAGGACAGCGAATTATTATTACAGTGGGAGGATATGCCACGCTTTACGGAGACCGATTCAGATAAGCAATTAGAGCTTATTAGTCATATCATTAATGAGTCAAAGGATAAGGAAGATGAGATACAGAAGGTGCTATTAGGCAACGGTAAGCTCTTGGATGATACTAACACTAAAATTAAACAAGCAGAGGATAACAACAAGCTTTTTGATTCTTTAGAAGTAGCGCTATTAGAAAAGGAAGGGCTGGATCAAAGGAAGCACGAGATGGCTGATTTTAAGCTTAGAATAGATAAGGCTAAAAAGGCACAGCTAGTAGAGCCCAAGGAGGAAGCATTTCTTAGCAAGAAAAAGGACTTATCTGAATGTTTAAAAAGAGCTAGGGATATTAAATCCTGGCTCGATGCTAATCGGGAGAGATTAGAGAGTTTAGGTAAGGATAAGGAGCAAAAAGAAGAGGAACATAGGAAGAACAGTCCTGGACTTATCTCAAAAATCAGCTCTATTAATAATTTGCTTCCCAAGTATGAGGAATTGGATACATATAACACCGAAAAGACTGCTTTGGAAGAGAGCAAAAACAAAGCCCAGGAAGAGTACATCAAAGTTATTGAACTTATAGAGGAAGAAAAGAAAAGTAAGGCTAAATTATCCGGTCAGCAGGAGGAGCTTAAGAGTATAGCTGAACAGTATACACAACTTAAGCATAAGGTAGATAGATTAATTGAAAGAAAAGAAGCACTGGAAGGGCTTATTAAATCAATTGAGTCAATGAAGCAGCTGCGGACTGTTTATGAAAATGAAGATAAAGAGTATATGAAGGCCAATGAAGCCTATGAACTAATAAGCCATAAGTATGATGAATTATATCACAGCTTCATAGAAGGACAGGCGGGAATACTTGCAGCGTCACTGGAGGATGGTCATGCTTGCCCTGTATGCGGATCTACTTCCCATCCAAAAAAGGCAGGTAATTATGATCATATAGTAGATGAAAGCAAGCTAAGAGCCGCTAAGAAGGAGATGGATGATTCATTTATTATTAGGCAAGAAGAATATGAAGCCCTCCAAAAGGCCAAGCAAAGCTATGAGAAGAAGCTTGAGCTTGCAGTCCATGAGGGAAGGAAGATTATTGATGCCTCAATTAATTTAGATAATATAGCTGATACCGATATAGCGAATATATTAGAGCAGTGTAATAATCAGCTTAAGCTTGATATGGATAAATGGGCTCAAGCTGAGGAAGCGGGGAAGACATATTCTTTAAATCAAGAGCGGATTAAAGAGTTAGAAGAGGCTTTAGAAGCCCATGAGAAGGATAGGAATGAAGCAGATAAAGCAAAACAGGAAGTAGCTGCCAGCCTTATTAAGATTGATACCAATATAGGAATTCTTAAGAAGGATTTGATATATGAAAGTAAGACTCAGGCAAAGAGAGAGCTCTTTAAAACCGAAGAATTACTCCATGGATTGGAAGAGGTTAAAGCAGATGCGACCGAGAAATACCAAGCAATTATTAATGACACTAATGAAAAAAGAGGTAATCTCAAGGCAGAGGAGGAAAGCTATTCTAGGCTTTTAAAGGATACAGAAAAATCTGAGCTAGAGCTAAATAATGAATTATCAAAGCAGGGTTTTTCAAATTTAGAGGAATACAGGAAGGCTAGATTAAGAAATCAGGAGATAGAAGAATTAAGCAAATTCGATCAGGAATATCGGGAAGAAATCATTAAGAACAAGACGAGTATCGAGAACTTTAAAGAGCAAACTAAAGGAAAACTCAGAATCCATACCGGTGAAATGGAGCTAAAACAGAAGGAGCTTAATGAGATAAAGCTTCAATTGGAGGAAGAAAGTAAGACCATATATGGAATCCGAGCTAGAAATGAGGAGGTCTATACTAAGGTTACAAGGCTTATTAGTGATAGAAAAAAAGTTATGAAGACATATGGTGCTATAAGTAGATTAGCCAATATAGCTAATGGTAAGCTTAGTGGTAGACATCTTAATTTTCAGACTTATATTCAGAGAATGTATTTTAATATGATTCTTAAAGAGGCCAATAAGAGGCTTTATACGATGTCTAACAATCAGTTTATTCTAAAATGCCGTGACATGGAGGATTTGTCAGGGCAAGGCGAAGTGGGTCTTGACCTGGATGTATATAGCATGGTGAATGACCAGGTTCGTGATGTTAAGACCTTATCAGGTGGTGAGTCATTTATGGCGGCACTGTCTATGGCTCTTGGTATGTCAGACATTATTCAAAATACAGCTGGAAGTATACATATTGACACTATGTTCATCGATGAAGGCTTCGGTTCCTTAAGCGACGACACCAGAATGCAGGCCATTAAGATACTTAATGATTTGTCGGGAGGCAAGAGGCTGGTAGGAATTATATCCCATGTCACCGAGCTTAAGGCGCAGATAGGCACAAAGCTTGTAGTAACAAAGGGAGAAAAGGGTAGTAAGGCCAGATGGGAGATGTCATAGAGATTATTAATGGGCGACTGCATAGCGACAGTAGCCCATTATTTATGTAGATGTTATCTATAAACACAACTAAGAACACTCATGACTTTAGTAGTGAGAGATTCAAGCAGTACTATCATGAAGCCAATTGGCCTTTTTATAGTATATGAGAAAAGCCACTGAGCTTATAAACCATGTAAGAGGGTAGGCCGAGAAGATCACTCTAATATCTGGGATTATACGAACCATAATGCTTATATATGTTATACGGACAAGACACCAGCTTGCTAGCATGACAAACATAGGGATATTTGTTTTTCCAGCACCCCTAAGTATTCCAGCAAGGCAATGCGATAGAG
>JAQVQL010000182.1 GCA_028701595.1 Herbinix sp. | reverse complement strand
TCTTAAATCTCTTCTTCACAGCATTCCCTCCCTATTGCTTCTGCTTGTAAGCCCTTATAAGTTACCATCATTTTAATAAGAATTTGCTACTCCTAATTTTTACCTAATTATTAATTTACTATATAATTCCATATATGTCAATGTTTTATATATATACTATATATTTTCATTATATTCCCTTGTTTTTCCTATTGCGAAAATAATTAAATTCTTTTAGCAGCTCGGGATAATCATGAAAAAAATCCACTAAATCCCTTATTCCTGACAGAATTTCAGCATTTATAGTATGCTCTATTTTTTCAGTCTCAGCTAAAAGGCCTTCATCTATATTCAAAATAGATAAGAAGGCCATAATAAGATTGTGTCTATTTAGAAGTTCTTCTCCTAATACATTTCCCTCCTCCTCTAACATGATGACACCGTATTTCTCATACTTGATAAGCTTCATCTCAGAGAGCCTTTGAATCATCTTTGTTACTGAAGGAGGTTGTACATTTAGAGCTCCTGCAAGGTCATTAACTCTAGTAAATCCTTGTTCCCTTGAGAGCCTGTATATCATTTCTACATAATCCTCTGCCGAGGGTGACAGCGTTTCCTGATCCCTTCGTATATATTCACTGAATGTATAGAATTCTTGGTCGGGCATATTGTTTATCCTTATTAGCTGCTTATTTCATTATATGTCTCTAACTTACTAAATAATGATATAAGACTTCTACGTCTCATCGACAATTGCCTGAATTCTATGAATCAGCATATCTATAGCTACATTATTTAATCCACCCCTGGGGATTATTATATCTGCATATTTCTTATAGGGCTCAACAAACTGTTCATGCATAGGCTTAACAGTGTCAACATACTGATTAATAACTGACTCCAGTGTCCTACCTCTCTCTCTTACATCTCGATTAATTCGCCTAATGAGTCTTTCATCTGCATCGGTATCAACAAATATCTTAATATCCATCAGTTCTCTTAATAATGAATTCTCAAATATCATAAAACCTTCAACAATAATAACCTTAGAGGGCTTAACCTCTACTGTTTCAGAAAGTCTGGTATATTCTGTATAGGAATAAACAGGCCTTTCGATTGCCTTACCTTCCTTAAGAGCTCTTATATCACTTATTAATCTTGGCGTGTCAAAAGCATTAGGATGATCATAGTTTAATTTAATTCTTTCTTCAAATGGAAGGTGATCATAGGGAAGATAATAATAATCCTGACTCAAAAGCTCTACACTATCCTTAAATGAATCTTTAATTCGATATGCCACAGTAGTCTTTCCTGATGCCGAACCACCTGATACGCCTATAACAACTGTATTACTCATGTCTGCCTCCATATATATATACGGTACCAGGTACCTATATCAATTTTTTAATGTAATCAGCCAGTACTCTTGCTGCTTGTTTGTGGGACAGTATCCCCGGATGGTACCTGGCACCAATTGTCTCTTCTGTTGTATTTGGAAGTGATAAGACAAAGACCTTATTATCACCTGACTGTAATTGATACTCTTTGGCTCCACGGCTTATTGCGGGTAGCATCGCATCCCCAAGCATTCCATATGCCCAGATAATATAAGCATGTGGATTGTAGTTACGAAGCTTATACAAAAATCCAGTTACAGCTTGTTCAAATTTCTTGAAATCTTCAACATTAAAGGATCCGTCTGCATTTTTCCTTTGTTTATAGGTTTTGCCTGATACATCATCCTTCCACTCAGGGTTATTAAATGCACCCTCATCATTTGTCCCAAGATTTACTACGATTACATCTGGCTGCCACAGGGTAAAATCATTATCACTGTGAGCTCCAAGCCTTTTATTCATTTCACCGCCTAGAGTACCACAAACCTTCTCATAATAATCCGGGAGGTTCTTATTAGGGTTGTTGTCATAGCCTGTATATACTCCCCATCCGCTTTGAGAAAGTGCACGATAATCAGCGTTTACTTCTTCTGCTACCATATAGGCATAGTTGTTGAAGGCAGAAAACCACATCATAATCCAGTCATCCTCATCCTTTGCACCTATAGCTCCCTCTCCTGATGTGATACTATCACCTATAAATTCAATTTTATAAGGTCTATCCATAACTGGAAGAAATTCACCATCAGATTTAATTCCGAGTATTAGTAGACAGCTTAATGGATCCTCGTTCAAGGCCTGAGTTTCTTTTAGAATTCTAATGTTTTTTGAAACATCAGAATTCATTCCTCTAAATATGCATATCCATTTCCTACCCCTAGTGACCATTTGTCTGCTCACATTCACACCATTAATGATTACAGAAATCCAAGGCTCATGGGACACATAGTCTGACTCTAGCTCAACCCAAAGCTCTGATGCTTTAATATTTAGCTCTATCCCACTACCTGTCCAAAACAAAGCAAGAGGTGATAAATCGCCTGTCACTCTCCCATGTACCTTAAGATTCCCTATCTCAGATAATTTATATTCCTTTAAGTCTATCATCACACTAAACCCCTTTTGTTTATGTAATTATTACTCTGCTATTAGCTTATCCTGCTTATAAATATGCTCCACCAACCAGGTTGTAAGATATTCCAGCAATTCCAATAATGATTCCTTTTGATTCTCATCAACAATCTCCGAATCATATTCGTTGATTTTATCAATAAAGTCATCATGTGACACCTTTTGAGATAATATTCTCTTATACTTTATACTATTCATATATGTTTCTTCATGATCAAAATGATATTTGGTATAATCCCTAAGTTCATCGACAACCTCCATGATATAATCATATTTGTCAGGGATAAATTCATTTGTCAGTAATTCATATCCTGTATTAGCAATCTCAAAAAGTTTTTTATGCTCCTCGTCAATAAACTGTATTCCAGTATAATACTCCGGTTTCATTTCATACATAGCCATAGTAAAATCTCCTTTATTGTTTTGTATTTTATATTTTTTTGTATAGCCTCTATTCTGCATAAAGCTTATCTTGCTTAAGTATATGCTCCACCAACCATGTAGTTAGAAACTCTAATAATTCCAATAATGATTCTTTCTGCTTCTCATCTACAATTTCAGCATCATATTCATTTATTTTTTCTATAAATTCATCATGGGAAACCTTATGAGAAAGAAATTTTCTATGATTTATTTCTCTCATATATTCTTCTTCATGTTCAAAATGATATTTTGCATAATCCTTGAGCTCATCAACAACTTCCATAATATAATCATACTTATCAGGAATAAATTCGTCAATCAATAAATCATAAATCTTATTAGCTATATCAAATAGCTTCTTGTGCTCTTCATCTACAAAGCTTATTCCGGTATAATACTCCGCTTTCATCTCATACATCGCCATAGTAAAATCTCCTTTTGAAAGTAAGTTTTTATAAGTTCCTAGTCAATACATATTAATTTTATCACATTATTTAATCTTATTCCATCTAATAATAAGAATTATTCCTACTTCATTAGACTAAAGAATTATGATTGAATTTTTTCGCATTTAGGTGTAGTATAATATACTATAGCACAATTTAATGATAAGAAAGAGAAGGTAACTACAATGAAGAAAATTCTACAAGGATTTATATTTTTATCGATGGTATTCATTATTACTGCTTGTAGCAAAGACACCGTTCCTGTTACCATAGGAAATATATCCTTTAGCTTTGATGAAAAGGTTTGGACAATTGTCAAGAATGTTGTTAATGAACCTCTAGAATTTGCAGACAAAGATGATAATAAGTTAAGCCTTAATGTATCTCAGGAGAGTACATATCAGCATCCTATGGCGATGATTTCATTTATAGAGAGCTTAATATCAGAGAATGACGGTTTTGAAGTATTTCTTGAACCTAAGGAAATAACAGTAAATGGTACCAAATGGTACGAATATGGTTATATTTATAAGAATGGCTCTTCTACTTATAAGGTCTATCAAAGGTATTATGGAAAATATTATAACGCGGCTTCTATAACCTACACATCTACACCAGAGTTATATGATAGTGGGTATGATGAAGTTCTGAAATTCATGTCGGATATAAAGGTTGAAGAGGTTGCGAATGAGGAAAACGAATTAAAGGCCAAGGAATTACTTGTAGGCGAGTGGGATTTGGATGGAAAAGGCTATCTTGTTCTTTCTCAGGATGGTAGATATGAATGGTTTAGTGATGCTAGTATGGATAATGATAATAAGCATTACGGAACTTATGGATGTGATGTAGAAAACTCAAATATGGATATGGCAGAAGGAGATGGACTTTATCTGGTACTATTCCCTGAAACCCTAGTCGTTAATGGTATAGCAGATACTTCACTGCAATATAAAACCGATTATCTTATATCATTAGATGGTGACGAAAGTGACGGATATCAAATGGTTAACTTATCCTCATATACCCTCTTCAATATAACAAAACAATAATATTAGTACCTGGTACAGTAATCTATACCAGGTACTCTTTTTTTTGTTAAAGCTTTATAATCTCATATACAGACAAGTCCTTATCTCTCACTTTAAATCTAATATTATAGTCCGCAAAATAAAATCCGTATATCCTTTCCGGATCATTATGATAAGACGGTCTTGGATCTTGTGATAATACGCCCATAACAGCCTCGTGATACTTCTTAGGAAGTTGCTTAAGTAGCTCCTCGCTAAATTCTACATGAAGCTTATTATCTTCTATTGTATCTAAATAACCACCTAAGGCGTCAGGATGGCTGTCAGTATAAGCGAGATATGGCTTAATATCATATATAGGTGTCTGATCGACAAGGTCAATTCCAGACACATGAATTATGGAGCCATATTCCGGGTGGTTTTCAATTCCGTCAAGCTTCACCGAGGATAGACCTAGAGCATTGGGACGATTAGGTGAACGGGTTGCAAATACCCCCATTCGCATATTACCCCCAAGACGAGGCGGTTTTACCATGGGAGCCCAGACATTACGGTTATTGTGATGAAAGCCCCATATTAACCAAACATGTGAGAAGCCTTCCAAACCTCTTAATGCATCTGGATTACGATATTTTGATTCGAATATAATTGTAGCTTTTAGTTCATCTAC